>JALZHC010000677.1 GCA_030914105.1 Acidobacteriota bacterium | reverse complement strand
AAATTATCCTTTCCCGACGATGCCCGGCAGCATTCTCATCGCAGACGACTACGACGACAACCGGGAGCTCCTGCGCCTGATGCTGGAGACCGAGGGCTTCAGCGTGCGCGAGGCGCGCAACGGGCACGAGGCCCTGGAAGCGGCGCGCGCCGAAGCGCCCGCGCTCGCCCTCGTAGACCTCTCGATGCCCTCGCTCGACGGCTGGGCGCTTCTGCGCGAGCTGCGCTCGGACGAGCGCACGCGCTCCATACCTTGCGTCGCCGTCACGGCGTTTGCCGCCGATCAGGATCGCCTGCGCGTCCTCGACGCGGGCTTCGACGCATACATCTCCAAGCCCTTCCGCTCCAGAGAGCTGATCGAGACGGTCAACAGCTTCGTCCGCAAGGACGGCAACGACGGCGACGGCGACAACCATGTTGACGGCGGCAAGCAGCAGCCGTAAAGCCTCCCGAATCCACGCAGAGAAAATCCCTTGGCCGAAGACGAGCGAACAAGCGAAGAAGCGACGGCAAAGAAACGAAGAGGCGAGGAGATGCCGACAGACGAACGAGCCGACGAAGAGACGCCGACGGAAGAAGAAGTCCCGGCGTCGGGCGTCATCCTCGTCGCCTTCGAGAAGCTCTTCGCGGGCGGTCGCGGCGTCCGGCGCTTCCGCAACTCCGGCCTGCGCCACGTCGAGCTTCCACACGGCGCGATCCTCGTCGAGCAGAACCCGAAGAAGTCGAGCGAGTGGGCCGAGCTTGCGCGCCGCGGCCACCGCGTCGCCTGGGCCATGCGCGAAGGTAAGTATCTGGCGCGCGTCGTTGACGGCGAAGTCACCTTCCTCAACTGAAGAAAACAGGGGTTAGGGATTGGGGGCTGGGGGTTAGTTAAAGCTCTGCTGCGCCTTGAACGCTCGACGCGGCAACAGCTCAACTACTAACCCCTATCCCCCAACCCCTAACCCCTAATTGTTTCTTTCGAGGACGAGGCGGGCGAGGGCGCGGAGCATCGGCGTCGGCCTCTGGATTGAGTCGAGCGCGGCGCAGGCCGATTGGTAAACCTGTCGTGCGCGCGCGCGCGCGGCTTCGAGGCCGTAGAGCGAGGGGTAGGTTGCCTTGCGTGCGCGCGCGTCCTTGCCCGGAGTCTTGCCGAGGTCTTCGGCGCTGGCGGTCACGTCGAGCAGGTCGTCCGTGATCTGGAAGAGCAGTCCGAGTTCGAGCGCGTAGCGCGCGACCGCTTCGAGTTCCGAAGGCGTTGCGCCGGCAACCGACGCGCCCGCGCGCGCCGCCGCCGCGATGAGCGCGCCGGTCTTGCGTCGGTGTATGAGTTCGAGTTCGCTGCCTCCGACATCTGCGCGCGCCTCGGCCTCAAGGTCGTGGGCCTGGCCTGCGACCATCCCTTCGGGCGTGCCCGCGGCGCGCGCCAGCTCTGAGATCAGGCGGACGCGCAGGGCCGCGTCGAGCGCCGCGTCGTCGGCGACGGTTTGAAAGGCCAGGGCCTGAAGGGCATCGCCGGCGAGGATGGCCGTGGCCTCGCCGAAGCGGACGTGACAGGTCGGGCGACCGCGGCGCAGCTCGTCGTCGTCCATCGCGGGCAGGTCGTCGTGGACGAGCGAGTAGGTGTGAATCAACTCGAAGGCGCAGGCGGTTCCGATTAAACTTTCGGCGCGCGCGCCGAAAGCCTCGCCCGCCGCGAAGACGAGCGCGGGGCGCAGACGCTTGGCCGGCGCGAGCAGGCTCCAGCGCATCGCCGCGTGAACCGACCGAGGCTCGGCGTCTTCCGCCGGGACGATCTCATCCAGCTTCGACTCGACGAGCGCGCGCACACGCTCGAAGTACGCGCGCACCTCTGCGGCTGAAGCCTCAGCCTGACCTTCGGCGGCGTGCCTCTCGTCGTCCGCGTCGCGCTCTCCGACGGTCGAGGCTTGCGGGCCGCGCTCTTCGGTTGCGGCTCCCGCGTCGCGTGCGTCGGAGGCTTCGGGGCCGGGCTGCTCAAAAGACGCTCTCGTCATCCGTCTCGCCTTCGTCTTCCGCAAGCTCGTCGGCCTCAAACGGGACGGCGATTGTTGAGCCGTCGCCGCCGCGCAGAAGCAGCTCGATGCGCCGCTCGGCCTCGTTCAGACGCTCCTGGCACTCGCGCGAAAGCCGCACGCCCTGCTCGAAAAGCTCAAGGCTCTGCTCCAGAGGCAGGTCGCCGCGCTCAAGCTCGCGCACGATGCGTTCGAGCGTGGCGAGCTGCGCCTCGAAGTTCTGCGCCTCGGCAGCCGCCGCCTTCGTCTGTTCTCGTTTCGGCATCCTTACTTCGCTTCACTCCTTCAACGTCCGGGCTTCCGGCGCGTCTGCCCCTGCGTCTGCGCGGGCTGCGGCGACGCGGGCACGCTCGGAGCGAGCCGCGCCGCGATGTCGCCCGCGACACGGTCGTCCTTGACGCCGATGACCTTCCAGCGCTCGCCGTCGCGCGCCATCGAAAGCTCGACCGTGCGGTCGCCGTCTTTGACCGTCGCGGTCGCCTTGTCGCCCTGCTCACGCACATCCGCCGCGCTCCGGACGGCGAGCGCCGTCAGGAGAAAAGAGTTGTGCCCCTTCGAGAGGGCCTTCAACTCCTGCGTGATCTCGTCGCGCGTCGAATCGGGCACGTGTTGCAGGAGTTGCGGGATCGCCGACGTGAGCTGCGGGCGAGCCTGCGGCGGCACGGGCGAATCGGCGGCTGTGAGTCTGTTAATGACCTGCGGGATGAAGCCCTGCGCGATCTGGTCTGCGCTAATCAGCGACTCGACCGCCGTGTTGTCGCCGCGCTGCGCCGCGTCAACCAGCAGCGCCAGACTGTAGGCCGGACTCCGCTCGAAGCTGCGCCACCAGAGATAACCGCACGCGAGCAGAACCAGAACGAGGGCGACGACGACCAACCCCGTGACGGACAGAAGGCGGCCCGCGCGACCGAAGCGTCGGGCTTTGCGCCCGCGCGCCTCGGCCTGTATGCGCGCCACGTCGACGACGATGCGGCTTCGTCTGCCGCCGCCGCTGGGACGCTGCGTCATCGCTCCACTCCCTCCCCCTCGACCTCTTCCACGCGGCAACGCAGCGCGCCCTCCGCAAGACGCACGCGCACGCGCTCGCCCGCGCGCACCGCACGCGACGTGCGCAGCACACGCC
>JALZHC010000009.1 GCA_030914105.1 Acidobacteriota bacterium | reverse complement strand
CGGCTAAACAGTCCATATTCACCTGCAACCAAAACGAGAGGGCTTCGACCAGATTAGTCGAAGCCCTCTCGCTTTAAGCCCCGAAGGGGCGTCATGTAAAAGCCGGGGGCAACGCCCCTGGTCAGGTCGCAGAAATTTATCGGGAAGCCCTGAAAGGGCGGGATAATTTATGCCGCCCTTTCAGGGCTTCGGAATCTTTTGTGGCCGTATTCCAGGGGCGTCGCTTAGGCCGTCGGCCTTCGCTTGCCCCTGGCTATCCCATTCCGCCCCTTCGGGGCTGAACCCGCGCGCTCAATCACTGTCATCCCTGGCCGTCTTAACGCCCGTGCCCGGCTGTTGCGTTCCCCTTCCCTCTCCGTTTATAAATTTCAGCATGAGAGTAAAGCCTTCCCTTAACCTCGCGCGCGCGTGCCTGGCCGCGCTGACGCTGTTCGCCGCCGCGGCGACGGCCTCCGCGCAGGGCGAGCAGAAGCAGGCGACCGACACACAAACCACTCAGACGAAGCCCGCGCCCAAAGAGGACGAGAAGGCCGCGGAAGTCGTCCGCCACGCCGTCGAGGCTCTGGGCGGCGGCGCGTACCTCGGCGTGAAGACGTTGGTCTCGCGCGGCCACTTCACGCCCTTCAAAGACGGCGTGGCGACGCTGCCGACGGCCTTTACGGACTACCTCATCCTGCCCGACCGCGACCGCACGGAGTTCCGCGGCGCGGGCGTCAAGACCATACAGACCTACACCGGCGACACGGGCTGGATCGCAGACCTCCTGTCGAAGAAGATTCTCGAACTCAAGCCGGAGCAGGTCGAGGACTTCCACACCTCCATCCGCACGAGCATGGACAACCTCCTGCGCGGCTGGTGGCGTAGCGCGGGCGCGAGCCTCGCTTACGTCGGGCGGCGCGAGGCCGGACTCGCGCGCCGCAACGAGGTCGTCCGGCTCACCTACCCAGACGGCTTCGAGGCCGAGTTCGAGTTCGACTCGAAGGAGTGGCTGCCTTCAAAGGTGAAGTACAAGAAAGGAAACTCGGAGGGCGAGCGCGTCGAGGAGGAAGACCGCTTTGCGCAGCTCGTCCCGGTCGGCGCGGTGCGCTTCCCCTTCGTCGTTGACCACTTCACGGCGGGCGTGCAGGCGAGCCGCGTCAACTACGACTCGGTCGAGTTCAACCGCCCCGTCCCCGACTCGCTCTTCACGAAGCCCGCAGACGTGAAGGCCGTGAAGCTCACGCAGTAGGGGAGAAGGTCGGCAAGCCGGGCCTTCTTCCACGACTTCTTTACCTTCTTCCGCGATTTCTTTGTTGACTCGCGCCCACGCGCGGTCATATCTTTCCCTCGCCGCCGACCCCTCGCCGAAGTCCCGGCGGCTGCCCGAACTCCCGCCTGCGCGCGACTCGCGTGAAGGAGGTGCTGAAAATGCTCCGCCGCCTCTTGCTCTGCGCGATAATCTTTCCGTCGTTGATCTTGAGTGTCGGCTGCTCCGGTGAGTCGGCTGACGCGGAGGCTCAGGCCAAGGCCCTCGCCACGGCTGAGGAGTTCTTCGCGGCCTGCTCCGCGCCGGGGCCGAAGGCGCGCGAGGTCTTGAAGCTATCGGAGTTCACCGTCTTCGGGCGTGAGTGGTTGTTCGAGTCGCCGCTGGCCGCCGGCTCTGCGTCGGCCACCCTGATCGCCGAGACCAGCCCGCGGACTTACGAGGTCGTGATTCCCTTCTGGTGCGACGGCACAGACCTGGGCGGCAAGGCCGTGAAGCTGAGCCGGGAGCTGCGCCTGAAGGTGCGCGGCGGGGAGGTTCAGAGTTACGAGCTGCGCGACGAGGAGCTGAGGCTGACGAGGCAGATCAAACACATGGCCGTCATCGCGCTGGGCGCGCCGCTGATCGCCTTCATGATCATTTTCTTCTGCATCCCGATCTTCTCCGACATCCTGATGGCTCTGTCCTCGCACCTGCCGAACAAGCTCTTCGCAACCCTTTTCGGCTCCGTGACGGTGGCCGTGGTCGCATACTCGGCCTACGTCTGTTTCGGCTCGGTCGTCGTCGCGGCCATCAGCGGCGCGGTCTACGCGCTCATCGGGACGTGGCTCGTCTGGAGCTGGCTCGAAATGAGGAAGGAGATGCGTTGGCGCTCCCGCTATAATTACTGATTCAGCCGCCCGACTTCCGCCGCCGACTTCCGCTGCTAACTCCGCCGCCCGACTTCCGCCGCCGCGGGACTTTCCGCCTTCGCCTCTTCGACGCTCGGTCGCGCGAAGGGCCTGCCGGCCATGCGCGCGAAGAGGTCTTCGTACTCGTCCACGACGTGTTCCCAGTCGTAGCGCTCGCGCGCACGCGCCTGCGCGCGCTGCCGGTACTGATTGACAATCGCGCCGTCGCGCAGGACGCGCTGGAGCTGCGCGGCAAGCTCCTGCGAGTCGCGGTAGTGCAGTCCGGCGTCGCCCAAGACCTCGACGTTTTCCGGCGCGGACAGGGCGAGCACGCAGTTGCCGTAGCCCATCGCCTCGACGAGCGCCGGGTGCGTGCCGCCGACCTCCGTGGCATGGACGTAGCAGTAGGCGTTCTGCTGAAGCGCGCGGTAGGCGTCGCCGAAGACGAAGCCCGTGAAGATGATTCGGCGGTCGCGGCGCGCGAGCGAGCGCAGGAGGCGTATATACTCGTGCGCGTAGGGCGCGTCGCCGACGATCAAAAGCTTGTGCGGCGTGCGCACGCGCCGGAAAGCCTCGATGACCATCGCCGCGTTGTTCTCCGGCTCAAGCCGCGAGACGTAGAGCACGTAGCGATTCGGTTCCACCCCCCACTGCCGCACCGCCGCGCGGTCAAGTCGGCGCTCGACCTCCGCGCCGTAGGCGATCATCGTCGAGTCCGCGCCGTACTTGTTGAGGTAGTAGTCCTGTATGACGGAGGCGTCCGTCACCGTCTCGTTCGGGAACCACACGGACAGGCGCTCGGCCACGCGGTAGTAGCTCTTGCCCAGCCAGTTCCACTTCCGACGCTTGTGCTCCAGCCCGTCAACGTTGATGGCCACGGGGACGCCTGCGGCGCGCAAGACAGGCGCGAAGGGCGCGTTGGCCGCGTTGCAGATGAGCGCGGCGTCGAAGCGGCGGGAGACGGCTGCGTGCAGTGAAGAGAGGCAGGCGTGGACGACCGTGTCGAAGTATTTGTGGCGGATGGTCGGCAGGACTTTCAGGCGAACGCCCTTATACTCGATCTGGCGCGGGCTGACGTAGTGCGCGCGGCAGTAGACCGTCACCTCGTGGCCGCGCGCCACCAGCCGCGTCGAGAGCTGCTCGGCGAAAGTCTCGAACCCCCCGTAGCTCGCGGGCACCCCCCGCGTCCCCAGTATGGCAATTCTCATGTAGTGATAAGTGATAAGTGAAGAGTGATAAGTGATAAGAGGAGTCTGAGAGTCAGGAGTCTGAGAGTCCAGAGTCGAAGGCAAGTGGTCTTGACTCCTGACTCCTGACTGTATTTCTTATCACTTATCACTTGTCACTTATCACCCTCCTGTAGACCTGCAAGGTCATGCGGGCCGTGTCCCGCCAGTCGAAGAGGCGCGCCCTTTGTAGTCCGCGCGCTCGGAGTTCGGCGCGCAGGGCGTCGTCGTCAATGAGCCTCGCGAGGGCGCGTGCGAGCGCGCCTTCGTCGAAGGGGTCTGCCAGAAGGCCGGCGTCGCCGACCACCTCCGGCAGGCTCGTCCGTGCCCCCGCGAGGACGGGCGCGCCGCAGCTCATCGCTTCGAGCGGGGGCAGACCGAACCCCTCGAAGTAGGAGGGGTAGGCGAAGCAGAGCGCCCCCGTATACAGTGCGGGCAGGTCGGCTTCGGATACGTAGCCGGTGAGAATTATGGAGTCGCCGCCCCCCTCCTCCTCAATCGCCCGCAGCGTCTCGCCGTAGAGCCAGGCGCGTTTGCCAACGAGTACCAGTTGCGGCAGATTACTCCTCCCGCGCTCGCGGCGCAAGAGCGCATAGGCGCGCACCAGCCGCGCCAGGTTCTTCCGCGGCTGAATCGAGCCGACCGCGAGCACGTACTCGCCGCCTATCCGGTAGAGACTTCGCACGCGCCCGATCTCTTCCTCGTCCTCGACGGGACGGAAGCGCGGCGACGCCGCCAGGGGTATGGCCGTCACGCGTTCGGGGTCGAGCCGGTAGGTCTCAACCAGATCGCGCCGCGTGAACTCCGAAGGCGCGATAATGTGCGCCGCGCGCCGCGCAGTCCGGCGCACAGTGAGGCGGAGCTGCATCCAGCTCCTTCGCTTGAAAGTTTCCGGCAGGTGCTCGAACGAGAGGTCGTGGATGGTCGCGACGACGGGGCAGGGCGCAAACGGCGGCGCGGTGTACTGCACGTGCAGGAGGTCAACGGGCCGACGCCTCAGCTCCGCCGACAGAGTGAAGGGCACGCGCAACAAGGGCGTGTGCGGCAGAGTCTTCTGCACGCGCACGTTCGGCCAACGCCCGGCGAATCGCCGCTCGGCTTCGGGCCTCGTCACGTAGACCGTATAGCTGTTCTCGTGGTCAACCTCGGCCAGCGCCTCGACCAGATTCGCCGCGTAGGTCTCGTTCCCGGCGAGGCCCGTCCCGACCGAGTGCGCGTCAATGGCGATGTGCATGTGCGAACGTTTGCCGTCCTGAAGCCGCGGGCCGGGACTCGAAGAACGCGAAAAAATCTTCCGAAGGCGTGCGAAGCGGGATTATACTGCCGGCGGCCGGATAATGCGCCTTCGCGCGTATCATACTGCCGCCGACGATGTAACTAACAGCCAGGCTGCCCTGTCTACCTCAGCTTACCGTAAGCTTGACCTGAAAGTATCTGACGGAGGATTCATGAAGCACAACGCTTGGCGGCCCTTTAGAAGGAGACCTCTGAAGATTGTCATATGCTACCGGCGGGAAGATTCCGTCGACTCGACCGGTCGTCTGTACAGAGATTTGAATTCTCATTTTAACCGCCGGCTCAGAAATTATCTGAATCGCAAAGTCGTCGTCGTAAGAGATTTCGACAGTATCCCCGCCGGCACACAATATGAGGATTACATTAAAGAAGAGATTGAAACCAGTGCCGCTGTTTTAACCGTCATCGGGAATGACTGGCTGAAGGTCACAAACCCTCAGACCGGACACCGTCGCATAGACGAACCCGAGGACACCCTGCGGAAAGAGATCATGACCGCCCTCTCATTCGAGAAACCGATAATCCCCGTGCTCGTAGAGAGGGCGAAAATGCCTGAGAAGGAAGCCCTGCCGGACGCGCTCAAACCTTTGGCGACGACGAACGCGCGCGAGGTCAACGACCCGGAATGGGATGCCGGGTCTCGGCGTCTGATCAAAGACCTGGAGGCAATACTATATTCGCCCTGGTCTACGTTTGCCGGCATCGCCTTAGCTCTGGGGGCGGTAATATTGTTATCACTAATTGTGGCGCGGGCCATACCCGGGATTGTGAGCCTCATCGACGGGCGCAACATGAACGTCAACGTTGTGAATAGTCCGACGCCGCTGCCAAGCCCCAGGCATACGCCGACGCCGACGCCAGCAAACAGTAATCAGCAGCCCAGTCCCAAGCCTACTTCCACTCAAACGCCTGCAGTGGTAGTCGCAAACTCTAATGTCGTGGCGACGCCTTTGCCTACCCCGAAGGTAGAGGAGAGCCTGGAGGACACTCAGTGGGAGTTTAGGCTGTCGGGTCAACAAAACGCTGAGTACGTCTGGGAATTCCATCCCCAGCACCGATTCCGCGCCCGGCGAGTCTCGAAAGGCACCTACCTTCCTGACGGCACGTGGACGCAGGACGGCGATAAGGTTACGATCCGCATCGGCGATGTCAACAGCCCGGAGGTATATAAGGGCACAATCCACGGCAATGAAATGAAAGGTGATTTCATAGCATTGAACTCGGGTCCCTGGACTGCAAGAAAAATAGTGCCGTAAGCGTCCTCACGCTTACGCGTTACCTCGGGCGCGACCCGGCGAGGGGACAGCGGAAAGATTTTCGCAGCCCGGCGGTCGAAACCGCGCTGCTTAACACTAGAGGCAAGCCATGAGAACTCTTCTACTCCTGCCGCTGCTGCTCGTGCTCGTGCCGCAGGGCGGCGGCGACGGCGCGCCGGTCGCGGTGCTGGAATTCAAGTGGACGAAGGGGCGGCAGACGGTCGTCAACACGGAGACGGCTGCGAGCGGCGCGCCCGCGCAGGCGATGATTCCGGCCAACAAGAACTTCGAGCGCAACGCGCGCGAGCAGGCACCGGCGGGCGTGCGTGACCCGAACCTCGACACCATTGACGGGCGCAGTGCGGCGCTGGAGAAGAACGTGCAGGAGTCGCGCGCGCCGAAGACGAAGATGGTGGACGGCTTCGCTTACAGAATCAAAGTGCGGAACGCGGGCGCGAAGGCCGTCGAGGTTCTGTTCTGGGAGTATCAGTTCGTCGAGTCGGCAAACCCTTCAAACGTCGCACGGCGTCAGTTCCTGTGCGGCGTCCCGCTCAAGCCCGGCAAGGAGCGAGAGGTGCTGGCCTTCAGCCCTTCCGGGCCGAGCGGCACGGTCAGCGCCGAGACTCTGGCCGACCAGTCCCGGAACAGTTTTCAGGAGAAGGTCGTCATCAACCGCGTGGAATATTCGGACGGCTCGATCTGGCAGCGCAGGGACTGGAACTTTGCCGAGGTGAGGGCGAGCGTGGCGCGCGTCACCTCGACGCCCTGGGGCCAGGAGATGTGTCGCGGCCTTTAGAGCAGTTCGACTGTGAAGGGACTCAGGCGGAAGTGAGTTCAAACGCGTGCCCGGCGCCCGCGACGCCGCGGCTCTCAAGTTTCTTCCGAGCCTTCAAGTTTATTCCGAGCCTTCGGGCCTGCCGCTCTCCGCGTGCTGTCCCTGAGCCGTCTCCTCGACCTCTTCGACGCACGCAGGCTCGGCCAAGGCTTCGGCCTCCGTCTCCTCTTCGGGAATGACTCCGCGGAAGCTGCGCCGGTGGATCGGGCAGCAGCCATGCGCGCGCAGCGCGGCCCAGTGCTCGCGCGTGCCGTAGCCGACGTGGCGCGCGAAGCCATAGTGCGGGTAGATCGAGTCGTACTCGCGCATTAACGCATCGCGATAGGTCTTGGCGAGGACGGAGGCGGCGGCGATGGAGGCCGAGACCGAGTCGCCGCGGATGATCGCCTTCTGCGGCAGCGCCGCCTCGCGCAACTGGATCGCGTCTATCAAAAGAAAATCGGCGCACGGTTGCAGCCCTTCTAAAGCCTGCAACATCGCGCGCCGCGTGGCGACGAGGATGTTCGTGCGGTCAATCTCTTCCGGCCCGACGAGTCCGTAGGCGTGGCAGACGGCGGTGCGTCGCAGCTCCTCACTGATGCGCTCGCGCTGTAAGGCCGTGAGCTTCTTCGAGTCGTCGAGACCTTCGGGCAGAGGCACCGACGGGTCGAGTATCACAGCCGCCACGACCACCGGGCCGGCCAGCGCCCCCCGGCCCACCTCGTCCAGACCCGCCACGCGCGCGAAGCCGCCCGCGCGCGCCTCCTCCTCAAACAGCGTGTGGATGAGCGATTGCCGCTTCCGCAGAGCCATAAAAGCCGTGAATCGTAAATCGTGAATCGTAAATCGTAAAAGCCTGCGCCCTCGCCGAGCCTGGATTAATTGCTCAACGCGCCAAGCGCTCAACTACTATTCACGATTTACGATTCACGATTGACGGTCTTACTTGCTCTTGTTCGAGGCGGAAGCGCCCTGCGCCTGGCCGCTGCTGCCCGTGGTGGCCTGGCGCGTGTCGCGCTCGCGGATGCGCGCGGCCTTGCCGCGAAGGTTGCGCAGGTAGTAGAGCTTCGCGCGGCGGACGCGCCCGCGCCTCACCAGCTCGACGCGCCCGATGACGGGGCCGTGCAGGGGAAAGATGCGCTCGACGCCGACGCCGAAGCTGGTCTTGCGCACGGTGAAGGTCTCGCGCACGCCGTCCCCTTTGCGCGCGATGCAGACGCCCTCGAACGCCTGAAGGCGCTCCTTCGTCTCCGACTCCTTGATGCGCACGTGCACGCGCACCGTGTCGCCCGGCGCGAAGTCCGGAATGTCCGTGCGCAACTGCGCTTTCTCAACACTGTCCAAGCGGTTCATCGTTGTCACCTCAACTGGCTATTAGCTGTTAGCTTCTACGTTAAAAGCCGAAAGCTAACAGCTAGCGGCTAAAGGCTAACAGCTTCAAATCAAAAATTCTCTTCTTCCTCTTCGGCGGCGGCGCGCTCCTCTTCGCTCAGTTGAAGACGGGCGAAGAGGTCTGGCCGGTTACGCCTCGTCTTGGCGAGCGCGGCGCGGCGACGCCAGCGCGCGACCTCGGCGTGGTGGCCGCCCGTAAGCACTTCCGGCACGCGCCGCCCGCGAAACTCGACGGGGCGCGTGTAGTTCGGGAAGTCGAGCAGGCCCTCGGAGAAAGACTCGTTGACCGCAGAGGTCTCGCTCCCCAAAGCGCCCGGCAGAAGCCGCGCGACCGCGTCAACTAAGACGACCGCCGCCGGCTCGCCGCCCGACAGAACGTAATCGCCGATGGAGACCTCGTCGGTCGCTAGGCATTCGGCCACGCGCTCGTCAACCCCCTCGTAGCGCCCGCAGATGACGACGACCTGTCGGGCGCGCGCAAGCTCCGCAGCCAGCCCCTGCGTCAGCACGCGCCCCTGCGGCGAGAGCAGCACGACGCGCTTGCACGCCGCGCGCAGGGCCGCGGCCTCGCCCGCGCCTGCCAGAGATTCCACCGCCTCAAAGATCGGTTCCGGCTTCAAGACCATCCCGTCGCCGCCGCCAAAAGGTCGGTCGTCAACGACCTTGTGCCGGTCGTGCGTCCACGCGCGCAGGTCGTGCGCCGCCACGTCCACCAATCCGCCCGCGCGCGCCCGCCGAAGGATGCCGAAGTCGAACACCCCACGGAAGAATTCGGGGAAGATGGTGATGATGTCAAAGCGAAGCATTCGTAAATCGTGAATCGTAAATCGTAAATAGTGCGAACAGCTTTTACCTATTCACGATTTACGATTTACGATTTACGGCTCTAACAGTCCTTCCGGCGCGTCCACGCGGATGAGCTTTCGGCCCACGTCTATCCCGACGCAGATGCTCTCGGCGAGCGGGACGAGGTTTTCTCTGCCGTCCTCGTCGCGGATGATGAGGACGGGCGCTTCGCCGCCGGTGTGGAGCACCTCGAAGACCGTGCCCAACCGCCTGCCCTCGACCGTCTCGACGCGACAGCCTTCAAGCTGCCAGTCGTAGAACGCGCCCTCTTCGAGCGTGACCGCTTCCGCCTCGGGCACGGCCAGCTCGCAGCCCGCGAGCGCGGCGGCCTCTTCCGGTGTGTCGAAGCCCTCGAACTTCAAGACGACGCGGTCGCCGTGCGTCCAGTGGTCTTCGAGCTTGAGCCTGCGGCGCGCGCCTTCGCGGAAGACCGCGATCAACTCCGCGAGGCGCTCGAAGCGTTCGGGGAAGTCGGTCAGAAGGTCTGCCGCGACCTCGCCGCGCACCCCGCGCGGCTTTGCGACGCGCGCGACGGCGACCAACTCGATCCCGGCCAAGTCCAGGTCTTCGCCGCCCTCGGACGCGCCTGAGTCTTGGCCGCCGCGCGCCGCTTCCCGCTCGGCCTCTCCGCCCGCGCCGCTCATTCTTCGACGATGTCGAGGACGTAGCGCCGGTTCTGCTTCTGGCCCGCCGCGTGCAGGAGCGACCGCAGAGCCTTCACGGTGCGCCCCTGCCGACCGATGACCTTACCCACGTCCCCTTGGGCCACGCGGACTTCGACCACGGTCGTCGAGCGTTCGCGCTCGATCTCGCGCACGTCCACCGCTTCGGGTTCGCGCACGAGCTTCTTCAGGATTAACTCGACGGCCTCTTTCATAAGTCTGGAGTCCGGAGTCCCAGAGTCTGGAGTCAAGACAAGTCTGGTTTTGACTCCAGACTCCGGACTCCAGACTGATGACTGTTCTTAAGCTTCGGGCTGCGCGGCGACCTCGGTCTCGGCCTTCGCCTGCCGACGGATCAACTGCCGGACGGTGTCCGTGGGCTGCGCGCCGCGACCGATCCAGTAGTTGACGCGATCCATCTTGAGCCGAATCTCCGCCGGCTCGCGCGTCGGGTTGTAGAACCCGACGTTCTCCACGTAAGCGCCGTCGCGCTTCGACAGCTTCTCCTTCACCACCACGCGGTACGAAGGACTCTTCTTCGCGCCCATGCGCATTAGTCTGATTGCTAACATTCTTCCTCCGAGTGATAAGTGATAAGTGATAAGTGAAAAGTGAAGAAGAAGAGCAACGGCTTTTCTTATCACTCATCACTTATCACTTATCACCGCCTTTTCTTGTGCCGCGGCTTCTTCTTCTTGCGGTGTCCGGGCGCTGCGGGCAGGCCCGGCGGGAGGCCCGCGGCGTCGCCGTCGCCCATCATGCCGCTCACGTCGGGCATGCCCATCATGCCTGCGGCGCGGCGCATGAGACGCCCTTTAATGCCGCCGCCCCCGCCGCCGCCGAAGAGGCCGGAGCGCGAGAGCTGCTGCATCATCTGCCGCATCTCAACATACTGCTTGATGAGCTGGTTGACCTCCGTCACCGACGTGCCGGAGCCGCGCGCGACTCTCCGCCGACGGCTCGCGTTTAGTATCCGGTGGTCGCCGCGCTCCTCCTTCGTCATCGAGTCGATGATGGCCTCGGTGCGCTTCAACTGCCGCTCCATCTCCGCCGACTGCTCTTCGTCCAACTGCGGCATGCCGATGCCGCCGAGCAACTGGTCGGGCAGCAGCTTCATGATCTTCGAGAACGAGCCGAGACGCTTGACCTGGCGGAGCTGGCCGCGGAAGTCGTCGAGCGTGAACTTGTTCTTCTGAAGTTTCTCTAACTGCGCCTCGGCCTCGTCCTGACTGACCTTCGACTGCACCTCCTCGATCAAGGAGAGCACGTCGCCCATGCCGAGGATGCGCTGCGCGATGCGGTCGGGGTAGAACGGCTCCAGCGCGTCGTATTTTTCGCCGACGCCGACGAACTTCACGGGCTGGCCCGTCACCTGCTTGATCGAGAGCGCCGCGCCTCCGCGCGCGTCGCCGTCCATCTTCGTCAGCACGACGCCCGTCGTGCCGACCCTCCGGTGAAACTCTTCAGCCGAGCGCACCGCGTCCTGACCCGTCATCGCGTCGGCGACGAAGAGAATCTCGACCGGGCGCGTCTCCGACTTGATCTTGACGAGTTCTTCCATCAACTCTTCGTCGATGTGGAGGCGGCCCGCGGTGTCAATCAGAAGCGTGTCGTAGCCCTTCTGCTGCGCCTCGCGGTAAGCCTCGCGCGCAAGCTCGACCGCGTCGTTCGACTCCGGCTTCTCGAAGATCGACTGGCCCGTCGCGCGCGCGATGACTTTTAACTGCTCGCGCGCCGCCGGGCGGTTCACGTCCGTCGAGACCAGAAGAGGCTTGCGCTGCTGGTTCTGCGCCAGCCACATCGCGATCTTGCCCGTCGAGGTGGTCTTCCCAGAGCCTTGCAGGCCGACGATCATCACGACGTTCGGCGTCGTCTTCGTGAAGACGAGGCGCGACGAAGTGCCGCCCAGCAGCTCGACCAGCTCGTCGTAGACGATCTTGACGACCTGCTCCGAAGGCTTCAGTTCCTGCCAGACCTGCTGCCCTTCGGCCTTCTCCTTGACCGACGCGATGAAGTCTTTCGCGACCTTGTAGTTCACGTCCGCCTCTAAAAGAGCGAGGCGGATTTCGCGCAGCGCGGCCTCCACGTGCGCGGGCGTCAGGACGCCCTCGCCGCGCAAATTCTTCAGCGCGCGCTTCAGCTTGTCGGAAAGAGACTCGAACATAACTACACAGACGCGTCGGCCAGGCCCAGCCGAAAACAAGGATGATAGCGGCGCACGCCGGGGGTGTCAAGGAACGGGCACGGCAAGCGGAATGAGGGACTTAGAGCAGGGGCGAGGGATTGGGGAGCGGCGGATTTGAGGGATTGATTCATCGGCTCATTGATTAATTTCTTCATTGAATCAATGAGCCGATGAACCGTTGAATCAATCTGTTCTTCCCGGCTCAGTGGAAGGCGATGCCGAAGCCGAAGGTGTAGGTGTCGGAGCGTCGGCCCGCGACGTGGAGCGTGAACTCGGCGTTGCTGGCGACGTTTCGGTCGCGCGCGAAGATGGGGTTGTAATCGAACTCGAAGAGGCGCAGGTCAACGCGCCGGCTGAGGCGCACGTCCAGCCCGCCGCCGAGCTTCATGGCGAAGCTCGTCGTGTTGTCATCGAGCGTGAAGTTCGCGCCGCCCGTCGAGGTCTGAACGTCGTGCGAGGTCTGGCGTGCCGCGCCGAAGAGGGCGTGGGCGAAGGGCTTGAGACGCTTCCCTTCCGCCCGGTTGTCCTTGATCTGGATGCCGCCGAGGAACTGCCAGAGGCGGTCTGTGACGCGGTTGGTGTCGGTGTGGCCGCCGCTGTCTGTGAAGCGGTCGGTGAAGGTCTCGGTCTTGAAGTGGCCGGAGAGGTCGCCCTTGATTCCGAAGTAGCGCGAGACGTTATAGGTCACGGAGGTGTCGAAGCCGTTGAAGCCGCGCCGGTCGCAGACCTTGCGCTGGAAGTCCGAGCCGAGGATGGCCGCTCCGTCGGGCGTGCACGGCTCGAAGGTGAACGAGTCGCCGCCCTCCGAGACGGTCTGCGTCCCTGAGTTCGGCGCGACGCGCGCGTGCGAGTAGCCGCCGTAGAACTCGACCTTGTTGTAATCGCCGCCGGTCTGCGCCGCAGCCGCCGCCGCGCAGGCCGAGATGAAAAGCATTGAGAGCAGAATCTTTCGCATCGGGGTCAATCTCCTTTTGAAGTCTGTTCCGTTAAGCTCCTGACGCAGACGAGCAGCGAGCCGTCCGTCGTCTCGGTCGAGTGAAGAGAGCCGGCCTCGACCATCCGGCAGAGGGCGCGCAAGGAAAGCCCCGCCGCGCGGGCCGCCTGTTCAGCCGCGAGCTGCTCGACCTCCTCGCCGCAGCCCTCGCACCACGCACGCCTCAGTTGTTCGGGGCGGCGCACGACCCAGCACTCGTGCGTCTCGATGAAGACCCTGGTCGTCCTTCTCGTCGCCACGCTCGCCTCCCTTCGGCGGCATCCGCCGGCACGCGCACGCGCGTAGATACTTTCGCCGCCCGCGCGCGTCCGTCGGCGCTTGTTTGCCCGCCGTCCGGCCTTGCAATAGAATCGGCGCGCGCCTTGCGCGACCGAGTCGGGCCGAGCCGCCGGACTTTCAAAGACGTGGCGGACAGTAGCGCGCGTCGCGTCGCGGCGTCTTAAGGAAGGCTTAAGAAAATTTCAGGTTTGAGTTAAGGGATTTCTAAGCGAGTTATAAGGGCCGTGGGGGAGAGGAAACTGAGCGCTTACGTCTTTGACTCCTACAGGGTTGACGCCGAGGAGCGCCAGCTCCTGCGCGGCGAAGAGCACGTCCACCTCACGCCGAAGGAGTTCGAGACGCTGCTCGTCCTCGTCCGAAATTGCGGGCGCGTCCTCACGAAGGACGAGCTGCTGAAGGAGATTTGGCCCGACACCTTCGTCGAGGAGGCGAACCTCGCCAACAACATCTCGGTGCTGCGCGAGGCTCTGGGCGGCGGCGGCAAGGAGAACCCTTACATCAAGACGGTCGCGCGGCGCGGCTACCGCTTCGTCGCGCCCGTGCGCGAGCTTTCGGCGGGCGAGGAAGCCGCGGACGGGGCGGCCTCCGGCGAGACTTTAATTGAGAAGCACACGCTGACGAGCGTCGTCATCGAGCAGGAAGAGCGCGAGGACGAACCGTTCGGGACTGAAGCCGACGCGGCGTTGGCGGCCCGGCGCGTGAACGCTACACAGCACGCCAACGCGACGCTGGCCGCGAACGCCGTCCAGCCGTTGACGACGGCGCTGCTGCCGTCGGCGACGACCCGGCGTTCGCGTCTGCTCGAAGTGCTGCGTGGGCGGCGCGTGTCGGCGGCGCTTGCGGCGGCGCTGGCTCTGCTCGTCGGCGCGGGCCTGGGGCTGCTTTGGGGGCGTCGGCTGTGGCTGAAGTCGCCGCCGTCCTTTCAGCAAGTGACCTTCAGGCGCGGCATGGTCGCCTCGGCGCGGTTCACGCCCGACGGGCAGACGATCATCTACAGCGCGCTCTGGGAGGGGCAGCCCGCCGCGCTCTTCTCGACGCGCCCCGAAAGCCCCGAATCGCGCGCGATGGGACTGGACGAGACGATGCTTCTCTCGATCTCGCGCCAGGGCGAGATGGCCGTGCTGCTCAGGCCGCATGTCAGCTTCAGCGTCGATGGCATGCTCGCGCGGATGCCGCTCGAAGGCGGCGCGCCGCGAGAGGTCTTGCAGGACGTGTCCGACGCCGACTGGTCGCCCGACGGCAGACAGCTCGCAGTCATCCACTGGGTCGAAGGCGCGTGCCGGCTCGAATACCCCATCGGCCACGTGCTCTATTCGTCGGCCGCGCCGGGCTGGCTCAGCCACGTGCGCGTCTCGCCGCGCGGCGACCGCATAGCCTTTCTCGAACATCCGGTCGAGCGCTTCGACGACCGGGGCGCGGTCATGCTCCTCGACCTCGAAGGCCACAAGCAGACTCTCTCGCGCACCTACATCAGCATCAACGGCCTCAACTGGTCGCCCGGCGGCGACGAACTCTGGTACACGGCCTCGGCGAACGACCTCGACGGCTCGCTCTACGCGTCTGACCTCGCCGGGCGCGAGCGCCAGATCGCCAGCGCCGCGGGCCGCCTCAACCTCTTCGACGTGTCGCGCGACGGGCGTGCGCTGGTCGCGCGCGAAGAGCCGCGCATCGGCCTGATCGCGCAGCCGCCCGGCGCGAACGCCGAGCGCGATCTCTCCTGGCTCGACGGCTCGTTCCTGCGCGCCATCTCGGCGGACGGACGGACGCTCCTCTTCGACGAAGAGAACAGCGGCGGCGGCGCGAACGCAGAGGTCTACACGCGCCAGACCGACGGCAGCCCCGCCGTCCGTCTCGGCGACGGCCACGCGCTCGTCCTCTCGCCCGACGGTCGCTGGGCGCTCGCACGCCAGCGCTTCACAAACCCGCCGCGCCTCATCCTCTTCCCCACCGGCGCGGGCGAGGCGCGGCCACTCAACTCAGGCTCGATCACTTACACAGAGTCCGCATCCTTCTTCCCCGAAGGCCAGCGGCTCCTGCTCGTCGGCAGCGAGCCGGGGCACGCGGCGCGCTGCTTTGTCTACGACCTTGCGAGCGAACGGGCGCGCGCCGTCACGCCCGAAGGCGTCGTCGGCCACGCCGTCTCGCCCGACGGCAGGTTCGTCGTCGCCGCAGACCTTGAGGGCAAGACGCCGCCCGCGCTCTACGCGGTTGAAGGCGGCGGCGACCCTGCGCCGCTCGGCGGCGTCGAAGCGGGCGACTTCGTCATCGGCTTCGGCGACGGCGGGCGCTCGCTCTACGTCGCGCGGCTCGGCATCCCCGTCCGGATTTTCCGCGCCGACCCCGCGACGGGCCGCCGCGAACTCTGGCGCGAAGTCTCGCCCGCAGACCCGACCGGCCTCCTCTCCCTCACACCGCCCCGCGTCACCCCCGACGGTCGCGCCTACGCCTACACATACTTCCGCATCCTCAGCGACCTCTACCTGGTTGACGGCTTGAAGTAGAAACACAGCGCCGGCATAGCTCGCATGACGGAGCCGTTGAGGCCGACGAGCGCGGTCGCGCGCACGAAGCCGCGTGGTCGAGCGCTCGGACTTTGCCGTTGTAATCCGGACGGGCATTTGCTCTAATGCCTGCCGTCGCGCGGCCTTTTATTCGATTCTGCTCTTAAGCTCAGACCGGACGCATCTCCCGGCCCTCATTAGTGAAATCTTCCGCCGCTCAGGTACACACATGGAGATCCCGCGGTTCGACCAACACGAGAATAAAGCCGCGGACGCGGACGGCCTCGGCGAAGCGTTTCAAAAGTTCGCCTACGAGCTACTTCTCTTCGACTACCCTGACCTGCACTTTTTCCAGGGGCGCGGGAAAGATGGCGCGATTGACCTCGCCCAGACAAAGGACGGCCCGCGCTGCGTCGTCGAGTGCAAATACGTCGGTACAGACGGGCTGGAGGAGGTGCAGAGGCGCTGGCGCAAGGTTGCCGACAATCTCAGTCGGAATTTGGCTCAGGCCGAAGGGCCGGCGGAGAAGCAATACGAGCCGTGGTACAGAACCGACTCGCCCGTCAGCGAGTACATCTTCTGCGTCAGTTCGGAGTTTAAGAATCTTGGGCAAGAGGACAGACTGCAACAGGAAATCGCCGACTTCTTCGGCGAGTTGGGCGCACGGCACGCGCACCTCTCTCACCTGTCGAGGCTCTCGGTCACAGTCCTCGACTGGAACGACCTCAAGGCGCGCCTGCGCAAACACCCGCACCTCCTCCTGCAATGGTTCAAGCTCACGCGCGACTACGGCCTGAAGACGCTCGACGAGACCGTCGACCGCACGACCTTCCGCTCCTACCTCTACAGCGACAAGCTCCCGTACTACGCGCTCCGTCAACACCTGAGCGCGGTGCCCGCGCCACAGGACGAGGACATCCCGGACGAGGAAGGGTTGTTGAGCCTCGTCGAAGGCGACCGCCTGACCGGCCTCGTCCTGACGGGCGCGGGCGGCGTCGGCAAGACGCGTCTGACGCTCGAAATCGGTTGGCTGGCGCAAAGCAAGGGTTGGGTGGTGCTGCGCGTCCTCAGGCGTCTGAAGGAGGACGCCATCGAACACCTGGCGCAACTGGTCACGCCGGAGACGAAAACCCTCCTGCTGATTGACTACGTCGAGACGCAGCGCGACTTCGACGAGTTGGTCAACGTGCTGAACGACCGCAATGACAGCGCAGGCCTGCGTCTGCGCTACGTCGCCAACTGCCGCACGAGCTACTACAAGACCATCGCCGCGATAGCGCATCAGGAGAAAGTTGACATCTCGCCCGCGCTCGAAGACCCGGCGGCGGAGCGCTGGTACGACGGCTACCGGCGTCGAACCGTCCGCCACATACTCGAATACAGCGGCATCGAGGTCACGGAAAAACACCTGACGGTCTGCCGCGACATCCCCGTCTTCGCCGTCTTCATCTCCTACCTCCACACCAAGGGCCGACGCCCGGAGCTTGAGAGCCTGCTCGAAGAGCAAGACTTCGCCCGCTGGCTCGTCAAGCGTCTTCAACTCAGCGGCGTCGCGAGCGTACTCCCCGGCCTGGCGCAGCTCGTCGCGTTGTTCCCGATGCCCGCCGACGCCACGCATCACGAAGACCTGAAGGACTACCGTGGACTCTTCCACGGGCTGGCCGCCGACGGCTGGATCGAAGAGTTCCCGGCGGACGACGAGTACAGGGCCGCGACCTGGCGGGCGGCGCACGACGTTCTGGCCGACCAGATTCTGCTCTTCCACTTCGAGAGCATCCCGCGCACGGTCGAGCACTTCGTCCGCGACCTCCTCACACTCGCACGCCGCGTCGGCTGCCTGCGCTCGGCCCTGTTCACGTTGCAAAGGCTCGTGGGCAAGCCCGCGCTCAAAGCGCTCGACTGGCCGGGCATCCTCGACAGCGCCATCAAAGAAGACCCGCCCGCCTGGCGCATCGCGCGCGACATACTCGTCCGCACCTCCCTTCTTTCCAGCTTGCAGATCATCAACCTCCTCGGCCAACACGAGGAGGTCTGGCGCGGCGCAGAGGAGGAATTGAACTTTCAGGTGGCCGTCGGCTGGCTCGCTCGCTGGGCACTAGAGCAGAAAGAAACTCAACTCGACGAGTCGCAGCGTTCAACTCTTGAATCGTGGCTCCAGAAATCAGCCGCCCATGTCACCGTCAACAACTACGTCCTCACCTCCGGCATAAAATTCTGCCCCGAACTCGTCCGCGACGCCGCGCTGAACTGGATTCGCTCACGTCCCCGCGAACTTCAGACACACTACTTGATGGTAGCGTGGCTGGAGGAAGGGCTTCCGTTTGATGAAATCGCTCCCTACGTCAAGCAGTGGGCTACAAGTTTCTCCGACAGCACTCACCTCAGCTTTATAGTTAGAGCTTGGCTTGAAGCAGGCGGCGACATTGAGGCACTTCGCATTCCCGTTATAACTTGGCTCGCCGAGTACGGGGCGGACGCCGAAGCGCGGTTCGTCTACAAGCCGTGGCTCGACGCGGGCGGCGACATCGAGACGGTAAAGGATGCTGTCGCCGCGTGGGTCGCCGCGCACGGGGCGGACGCCGAAGCGCAATTCGTCTACAAGTCGTGGCTCGACGCGGGCGGCGACATCGAGACGGTAAAGGATGCTGTCGCCGCGTGGGTCGCCGCGCACGCGACTGAAGCAAAAGCAGATTTCATCTACAAGTCGTGGCTCAACGCGGGCGGCGACATCGAGACGGTGCGAAGCTCAATCGTCGCTTGGCTCGCCGCGCACGGGGCGGACGCCGAAGCGGGTTTCGTCTACCAGCCGTGGCTCGACGCGGGCGGCGACATCGAGACGGTGCGAGAC
>JALZHC010000131.1:5036-7872 GCA_030914105.1 Acidobacteriota bacterium | reverse complement strand
GGATGAAGTGGACGCTCAACGGCGTCTCCTTCATCCTTCATCCTTCCGCCTTCTGCCTTCCTGTTGACGCCCTCCCTCACGGTCGGGCTACTGCCTCGGAGTGTGTCGTGCTACCGCGTACTGCTGAGCGCGTCGGCCTGCCAGCGCGAGGGCGGGGGGGCCATGAGGCTGACCAGCTCGCGCAGGGCTTCGAGGTGGTTGTTGGTGAGTTCGATCTGCGCGACGCCGACGCGTGCGACGACGTTGCGGGCGCGCGTGAGCGCGGCGGCATCGGCGTAGGTGAGCGTGATGCGCGCCGATTCGAGCGTCGTGCCGTCGGGCGCGGGCCGGCTTTGGTAGCTGACGTTCTGCGCGAGCGTGTGCGGCTGGCCATCGAGCATGAAGACGAGCTGTTGGCCCTGGCGCAGGGATGCGGCGGGCGAGGCCGAGACGAGTATCAGGTCGAGCGTCGGCACGGCGGGCCGGCGCGGGTCCTGGTGCATGAAGGTCGCCGCGAGGTAGTAGACCTCCGCGCCCGTGCCGAGCGGTCGCGGGTGCTGGAGCGTGGTGCGCATGCCGCCGGCGCGGCTATCGAAGCTCGTGACGATCTGCCCGTCGTGCTTGAAGGGCGAAGGCGGCGGCTTCGGGCACATGCGCTTCTGCGCGAAGCCGGCGGCGGTCAAAAGGGTCAAAAGGGAGAAGAGCGAAATAAGAAGTCGGGAAGTCGGACGCATAGGGGGTTCCTTCTGTTCACTGACTCGAAAATGGCTCCGGGAACAATGAGGCCACTTGGGGCGGCAGACCTTCGCGCGGGCGGCAGACCCGCGGCGTTATGGTCGTGTGGCGTCGGCGGACGATTCATCCGGGTTAAGTTTGAAAACGAAGGCAGGCCGGAAGAGCAGCCCTTCTGCCGCGCCCGTCGAGGCGATGCAGAGGGCAGCGGGAGACTACCATCAAACGAAAACTTTTTCCAGACCCCGACGCCAAAAACTTCGGACGGCGGCCAGAAAAGTTTTACGGCCTGCGCTTCTTCACTCTCTTTTCCGATGCAGACGGTGGGCGGCTGCGGGAGAAGCCCGGATCGGTGTGACTTCGAGGGGCCAAGGCGCTCGCCCGAAGGCGGGCACACTTCGACTATAAAACAACGCCGCCCGACTTGTCATTGCAAATCTTCGCCAAAGCTGTTGCGGCGCGTGTGAGTCCGCTTCGGCTGCGGCGCGAACAAGCGTCTTGAAGGCGTGCCGTCTAGCGCAGCAGCGCGACGGCCCGCTCGATGGCGGCGTGCGTGAAGTTGAGAACTTCCGGGCGCGTGACGGCGAAGAGGAAGGCCGCAGAGAGGCAGAGCCAGAAGGCCGGCGCGGGAAGCGCGCGCGCGCTCGAACCCGGAGCCGAGTGCGCGCGTCCGTCCGGCGACGCGAGTTGAAGCAGGCGGAGGACGCGTCGCGACAGTCCGTCTTCGTCCGCGCCGAGGAGGTGTGCGCAGGCGGGCAGCGAGGGGCGCTCGCCCGCCGGAATCAAACGCGAGATTTTGATGATGGTCGACGCGAGGTTGAGCGCCGACGCGGGGCCGCGCGAAGCCGCGAACTCGTCGGCGGCCAGCTCCGACTCGCGCTGCCAGGCGCGCGTGAGCGAACGGCCGAAGGGGAAGAACAGAAGCGCGTCCTGCCCCGCTCGCAGCAGCGCGCGCTTCAGGTTGTCGCGCGCCTCGACGTGGCGACGCTCGTGCGCCAGTGCCGCCGCGAGTTCCTCTTCGGCGAGCGCGTCGAAGACCTGCGCGGCGACGAACAGGCGTGGACGCAGCGCGCCGACCACAGCGACGACGGGGAAGCGGTGCCGAATTCTGTACGCGGGAATCGAGACGCCTCGAACCTCAACCGGCTCGGCTTGACTCATCCACCCGCGCGCGAGACGCCGGGTCGCCAGCCACGTCGCCGCGACGCGCCTGAGCGCGAGCAGCACTCCGGCGGCGGAGGCCGCGGCCAGCAAGAGCAGCTTCATGCCGACCGTCTCGGACGTGTGCGCCGGTTCGTTCAGGACGTATGCGGGGAGAACGAGCGCGAAGACGAAGAGGGCGGCGAGTGCCGGCGGCAGAGCGCGCAGCGTGAAGAGCGTGCGCGCGCGCGACGAAGCGGGCCAGGCTGAAGTGCGGCGCGACACGACGCGCCAGGCGGCGGACGTGACCAACAGTCCGCAGGCGTCGAGCGCCAGAAGCGCGGCGAGCGCGAGGCATGTTCCGATCAAAGCGTACACGGCCTTTACTCCTCGCTACGCAGCTCGCGCCGCTTCTCCTCGACGAGGCGGTGAAGCTCGTCGAGCAGCGCGCGGTCGCGCTCGCTCACGGCCTCGACGATGCAGGCCAGAAGCGGCTCGGCCCCGCCCGCGCTTTCTTCGAGCAGCCCGCCGAGCACGTCCTCGGCCACCCCGCGCTCGAACTCCTCGCGCGACACGCGCGGCGTGTAGAAGTAGGCACGCCCCTGCTTCTCGCGCGCGAGCAAGCCCTTCTTGAAGAGCCGGTCGAGCGTCGTCATCCAGGTCGTGTAGGCCGTGCGCCTGCCGAACGTCCTGTAGATGTCGCCCGCGCTCACGCGCCCACACTCCCAGGCCTGCTCCATCACCGTCCGCTCCAGCTTGCCCAGCGTCGAGCCGACGACCTCGCGCGGTCGCCTGAATCCGAGGAGCCTGAACTGCGGCACTTTCATCGCGGACGAGAAGCGTTTTAACTGAAAGCGAGATCGAAGAAAGGCCGCACGCGCGACCTCGAAAGATTCTGATGGGCGGCTAGAGAGGTTCGCACCCTCAACCGCATTAGCTTATGAAAGTGATAGGCGGTAGGAGGGGCTTGAACCCTCGGCCTCCG
>JALZHC010000131.1:0-5026 GCA_030914105.1 Acidobacteriota bacterium | reverse complement strand
ACTGAGCTATAGCCGCCACGCGGAAGATGCAAACGGGATTCTAATACTACCAACCGACCGTGCCACTGACAAGTTCCAGCGTGGCGGCAGTCAACGAGGGATGCCCCCGGCAGGACTCGAACCTGCGACCCTCTGCTTAGAAGGCAGATGCTCTATCCGGCTGAGCTACAGGGGCGGTAAACCGGGGGCGATGTTAGCACGCGCGGCTGCGCGGACAAAATTACTTCTCCGCCCCGTCTCGGACGCGAGCCGATGCGGGAGACGGGACTCGAAGAGAAGAAACCCCAGCGCTGTGATACAGTGAACGACCGGCGGGAATCCCAACATGGACTCAGAAGAATTCAGGAACCCCTGGCGGCGTCTGTCCGCGAGGCAGGTTTACGACAACCCCTGGATCAGCGTGCGCGAAGACGAGGTGGTGCGACCCGACGGCCAGCCGGGCATCTACGGGGTCGTCCACTTCAAGAACATCGCCGTCGGCGTCCTGGCCGTCGAGGAAGACTCGCTCTACCTGGTCGGGCAGTATCGCTACACGCTCGAACGCTACTCCTGGGAGATACCCGAAGGCGGCTGCGCGCCCGGCGAAGACCCTTTGGAGGCGGCCAGGCGAGAACTGGAAGAGGAGACGGGCTTGCGTGCGCGCCGCTGGCTCAAGCTGGGCGAGGCGCATCTTTCAAACTCGGCCACGGACGAGCTGGCCTTCTGGTATCTGGCGGAAGAGCTTGAGCGCGGCGACCCGCGCCCGGAGGGAACCGAGAGGCTTCTTGTACGCCGCGTCGGCCTGAAAGAGGCGCTGGAGATGACTACCTCCGGCGAGATAACCGACGCCCTCAGCATGCTCGCCATCATGCAGTTTCACCTGCGACGCGGCTCAGTGTGACTTTCAAGCCTGAGCGCCAGCGGCGGCGTCCAGGCACGCGGCCCCGCGCTAAAAATAAAGAGTGCCGCCGGCTTCAAATGCTGGCGGCACTCTGAGGTTTGCGCGAGTGAACCTGAGTTCGCGGTTTTACGCGGCGTTATTGAAGGTCTCGGCGAAGACGCGGCGGCCGTTCAAGGCGTCGTCAATGATCTCACGAACCGCGGCCACGTCCGGGTTAACGTCCATGCGGTCGCAGGCCCGCAGGTGGCGGATAATGCCCTCGGTCGCGATTTCGAGGGAGGAACCCACCAGCTTCGAGAAGCGGCGCGCCTGAATGTGGTCAATTGCCTTCAACCGCTCTGACAGCGGATGTGTCTCTGTAACGATCACTGTTCGTCTGCTCCTTAATTTCTCCGGCCTCCGGGATATTCTGTTCAGAGGCTCTGTATTAGTGACAATTTAGATGCATCTCGGAATTCCTGGGATGCGAATCGGTTGTAATCCCCAGAAATTTTGCACAAGCCCGCCCGCCTTACTCGAAAGCACAACACCCTGTCGGAATGTTTTGGTGCCTTAGAAAAAACGAGATTCTACATGGAATTCTCCAGAAAAGCCAGATTTTTTTTCGTCCGGCAAAAATCGGCGGGGATGAATCGGGCGGGGCACGGCAGGCCCTTCCCGGCGGGAAACCTAAGTTATTGATTTACAGAACCTTGACGGGCGGCAGCCGTCACGAGGCAGAAAAGACCGCCGTCGGATATAGAAAGGCGCCGAGGCACCTTCCGGAATCCGGCCAGCGGCCTTTTCCGGGATCGGAGAAAATCCCGTGCTCTTCGGACGTCGCCTACTTCTTGGGGACTACAGAGTCTTTCATGCCCTTGCTCAGACGGAACTTGAGCGCGGTTTTGGCTGGAATCTGAATGGTCTCGCCCGTCTGAGGGTTGCGCCCTTCGCGCGCCTTGCGCTCGGAGAGAACCATTTTGCCGAAGCCGGGGAGGACGAACTCGCCGTTCTGCTTGACTTCGCGCGCGGCCAGGTTTGACAGCTCTTCAAAAAGCTCCTTCACCTGGGCACGCTTCAGGTCGAATTTTTCGGCGAAGTGGTTGACCACTTCGGACTGCGACATACGCTTTTTGCCTGTATTCGTCGGCATGGGATGGTGTACTACCTCCTGAAAATTCGGTAAGAAATCAAAAAGCTTGCGTCAGGACATATATCACAGAGGGGGGCTTTGCGTCTCGAAAAAATCCCTATTTTCCCGCTTTTTTTCCGATTATTTTTCGGCCCCGAGCAAAAACCGAGGTCAGACACTTTTAAACCCGGTTTCGACAGAAAGACACCTCCCGGAGGCCGGGCGGAAGCGCCGCCCCGATTTTGAACGGCTAATTCATTCCAGCGGCACGTTTTACTCCGCCGTCGTGCTTCCGAAGAGGGCGACTAACCGGCATACGTCAGGCCGAAGGGCCGTAGGCGGGCGCTTTCGACGTCGGCGTCGCCCCGCACCGGGCGAACAGGCGGGCAAAAAAACGGAAGCCGCGGCAGCCGCTCCGGAGTATCTCAGTCCGCGCCGTGACGCGCGCGCCCGCGAGAGGGTTGAAAGAAGTCTGACCGTGCGGGGCTGGTGCCCGGCGGTTCTTCGCGGCATGACATCTGCTTGGGTAGGGTGGGCGGCGCGGAAAGCAGGAATTCGCACCGCGGTAGGGCGAGATGCCCTGGCAACATTCCGTCGTGTGTCCCCTAATACCCGATATTTGTTCCCGGCGTTTCACTGAAGTCCTGAGCGGACTCGTCCGGCGGGGGACGAATGCCGACCCCGCTCGACGTGTTGGTCGCGGTCGGAAAATTTTCCGCCGGCAAACGAGCCAGCGCGGCGGCTCGTCGCCTGCCGCAGCGGCGCGCGCACGTTGCAGTTTCGACGCGCTGGCCGCAGCGGCGTTCCTCATCTGAGGTGTCATCTTGATAAACGCGTCTGAGAGTGAGCCGACGGTTCTCTGCGTCAATGACAGCCCGGAGCAACTGAAGTTGCTTGAGGCGCGTTTGCGTCAGGCGGGTTGCCGCGTCGTCTGCGCCGCCGACGGCGTCGAGGCGCTGGAGGCGGCCAGGCGCGAGCCGCCCGACCTCATCGTCAGCGACGTGGTTATGCCGCGCGGCGACGGCATCGAGCTGTGCCGCGCCGTCCGCGCCGACGCAGACTTATCGCATACGCCCGTCCTCCTCCTGAGCGCGATGCGCAGGGACGAGCAGAGCGTCCTGGAAGGCTTGAGCGCGGGCGCGGACGAATACCTCGAAGCTCCTTGCAGCACTGCGCGGCTCGTGGCGCTGGCCTCGCGCCTCGTCGAACGCAAGCGGGCCGAGGACGTGCGGCGCGAGTCCGAGGGTCGTTACCGGATGCTCTTCGAGCGCAGCCCGCAGCCGATGTGGGTCTACGACCTCGAAACACTACGCTTCCTCGCCGTCAACGACGCAGCCGTCCGCCACTACGACTACACGCGCGCAGAGTTCCTCTCGATGACCATCAAGGATATCCGCCCGCCCGCGGAAGTCCCCGCGCTGCTCGAAGACATTTCGAGCCTGTCGGTTGACGACTACACCCCTTCGCGCGCGGCGAGGCACGTCAAGAAGGACGGCGCGGCCATCGAGGTGGAGGTCACAGGCAGCGACTTCGGTTTCGCGGGCCGGCGGGCGCGGCTCATCCAGATCAACGACGTGACCGAGCGCAGGCGGGCCGAGGAGTCGCTGGCGCGCCTCGCCGCCGCCGTCGAGCAGACCGCCGACAGCATCGTCATCACCGACGCCGCCGCGGCGATTCAGTACGTCAACCCCGCCTTCGAGCGCGTCTCCGGCTACACGCGCGGCGAGACGCTGGGGCGTAACCCGCGCTTCCTCAAAAGTGGGAAGACCGACGAGTCGGTCTACCGGGAGATGTGGGCGGCGCTCGCGCGCGGCGAGGTCTGGGCCGGCAACTTCGTCAACAAGCGGAAGGACGGAACGTTTTATGAAGAGCACGTGACGGTCTCGCCCGTCCGCGACGACACAGGCCAGGTGATTAACTACATCGCCGTCAAGCAAGACCTGACGCAGCAGAAGCAGCTCGAAGAGCAGCTCCGGCAATCGCAGAAGATGGAAGCGGTCGGGCGTCTGGCCGGCGGCATCGCGCACGACTTCAACAACCTGCTCACCGCCATCAACGGCTACAGCGACCTCGCGCTCCGGCGACTTCAGGCGGAAGACCCCTTGCGCAAAAGCGTCGAGGAGATCAGGAAGGCCGGCGAGCGGGCCGCCGCCCTGACCCGCCAACTGCTCGCCTTCTCCAGAAAGCAGGTCTTGCAGCCCGTCGTCTTAGACCTCAACTCGGTCGTCTCCGATATGGAGAAGATGCTGCGCCGACTCATCGGTGAGGACGTGGAGCTGCGCACGGCGCTCGCGCACGACCTCGGCAGCATCAAGGCCGACCCCGGACAGGTCGAGCAGGTGATTATGAACCTCGCCGTCAACGCGCGCGACGCCATGCCTTCGGGAGGCCGCCTCACCATCGAGACCGCGAACGTCTACCTCGGCGAAGAGTACGCCGCGCGCCGCCTCACAGACTTTACGCCCGGCCCCTACGTCGTTTTGACGGTCACGGACACCGGCACGGGGATGGACGACGAGACGCGCGAGCGCATCTTCGAGCCTTTCTTCACCACGAAGGGGAGCGGCAAGGGAACGGGCCTCGGACTCTCGACCGTCTACGGCATCGTCCGGCAGTCGGGCGGGAGCGTGAGGGTCTCAAGCGAAGTCGGGCGCGGCTCGACCTTCGAGGTCTACTTCCCGCGCGCCGGCGAGGGCGTGCAGGAGTACAGGCGCGGCGCGGAGCCGGAAGAGGTCTTGCGCGGCGCGGAGACAGTCCTGCTGGCCGAGGACGAAGAGATGGTACGCCGCCTCGCGCGCGAAGTGCTGGAGGTGTACGGCTACCGCGTGCTGGTGGCGGCCAACGGCGGCGCGGCGTTCCTCATCTGCGAGCGCCACGAGGGGCCGATCTCGCTGCTCGTCACCGACATTGTCATGCCGGAGATGAGCGGGCGCGAGCTGGCCGCGCGCCTCGCACACCTGCGCCCGGAGATGAAGGTGCTCTATATGTCCGGCTACACGGACGCGTCTGTCGCCGGCCAGGAATCGTTCGAAGAC
>JALZHC010000130.1 GCA_030914105.1 Acidobacteriota bacterium | reverse complement strand
CGTCACCGACGGCTTCCCCGTGGGCGACGTGGTCTCGCCGGCCACGGTCATCGAGCGCGCCAACGAGGCGGAGGTGAGCGTCTACACGGTGACGCTGCCTTCCTACTCGCGCCTGCTCTCGGCGGCTTCAGCCGCGCGCGCGCCCTTGCCGACGCCGCTCGACGTTTCCGGCCTCGTCGAGAAGACCGGCGGCGCGAACGTCTACGCCACGACGAAAGACTACGAGCCGCTCTTCCGCGCGCTGGCCGAGGAAGTGACCTCGACCTATGTTTTGGCCTTCTACCCGCCCGAAGAAAAAAGGCGCGACGGGCGCTCCCACACGATCCGCGTCGAAGCGCCGCGCGGCCTCACAGTCCGCCAGAACCGAACGGAGTTGAAAGCGGCGGCGAGTGACAAGTAAAGAGAAACAGTCTGGAGTCGAGAGTCTGGAGTCGAAGGCGAGTTCTGTCTTGACTCCTGACTCTTGACTCCAGACTTTCGACCCCAGACTTGCCTTTAGTATTCGTCCTCGTCGTCGTCGTCGAGGAATTCGTCCTCGTCCAAGTCCTCCTCGGCGATGTCCAGCTCGACGGGGTCAAGGCCGACGACCTCAAGCTCCGTCCCGCATTCGTCGCAGGTGACTTTGTCGCCTTTGTCGGCGTCGAGGCTGATGTGGACTTCGGCTTCGCAGCCAGGGCACGTTCCTACCGGCACGGTTCCTTTCCTCCAGCTCTTATTTGAGGCACGCCCGCAGCAGGAGTGTGCCCTACCTTACTTGTAACCGAGATTGATGCCGACAATCTAACCGCCCCCGCACGATTTTGCAATAGCCGTCCTCGGCCAGCCGCGTGTAGGCATTGGTACCCTTGCGCGCGCCCGCTGCGCCGCGCGAGCGCGACGGGAAAAATCTGAAAAAGTCTATTGACTGTCCGCAGCTTTTGGCATATCTTGTCGCCGCAACAGAGGTCTTCTCAAGTCAGCCCGGCATCCTCAACTGTCCAACGGGTTCGGGCTTGCGAAGCCCGTGACTCGACCTTCGCGGGTTAAGCTCGCCGGCCACCTACTTGGCTTCCCGGCGCAAGCGGGCCGCACTCAATCACCAAACGAAGCGGCCCGGCCACCCAAAGCAAGAGCACCGCACCGTCGCGGTCTCGCCCGCAATCCATTCAACCTTCCTTCGGCGTATTGGGAGATGCGTTTGATCTCCGGCAGAGCGCCCAAGCGGCGGCGTGCGCCCGACGCCCGTAGCACGCGCGCGCCTCGCCCCGCCGTACACTTCCGCGCAAAGGGTTCGACCTACGTCCGGATGCCCCGCAATCGTCCGGACAAACAGAGATTGCCCCAGACCGAGAAAGGATAAATCCATGAACAGCTCCCCCGTCAGCCTCATCCGGCGTGTCCGAGTGCTCGGCGTGTTGACGCTGGCCGCGGCCTTGACGACCGCCGCCTTCAACTCGACCTCGGCGGCCAGCCACGTCGGTCGCCTTCTGGGCGTCGCGTCGCACGCCGACGCAGCCACGCGGCCCTCGGCCCACGCCAGACACAGCCTCTCGTCCGCACCCGCCCTCCGGCGCGCGCTCGAACCGGCAGCCGACAGCCCGTTTGTGACGACCGACCAGACCGACTACAAGCCCGGCGACACGGTCGTCATCTTCGGCTCCGGCTGGGCCGCGGGCGAGACCGTCAAGCTCGTCATCCACGAAGAGTCGACCTCGCGCGAAGACAAAGAGCTGTCCGCCGACGCCGACGAGTACGGCAACATTCTGAACAAGGAGTTCTCGCCGACCGTGGAGAACCTCGGCTCGTCCTTCACGCTGACGGCCACGGGCCAGTCTTCGGGGCGCACGGCCAGCACGAAGTTCACAGACGGCGGGAACATGACCTACAACCAGGCCGGCTTCTCCGCCACCGTCTTCTCCGGCCCTTCGAGTTCGACCTCGGCCTCCTTCACGCAGAACATCACTGCGCCCGCCGGCAACGGCAACTTTCGCGCCGACGCCCTGGTCACGCCCACCGGCGTCTCGCAGCTTCCGGCGAGCTGGGTGACGGTCACGCCGAGCTCTCGCAATTTCAACACCGGCAACACGAACAACGCTCACACCGACTCTAACAGTTGGAACGTCAACATCACTCCCCCGGCCAACACTCCCGCCGGCGTCTACACCGCGACCATTTTCGCCGTCCCCAACACCGCTTCCGTGCAGAAGGGACTCGGCACGGCGATCCAGTTGACCGTCTCCACCGACAGCGCGCCGCCCACGACTTCGCTCAGCGCCGTTGACGCGAGCAGCAACCCTTACAGCGGCGTCAACTTCGTCAGCACCGCGAAGGTCACGATCACGCTCACGGCCACGGACGCGGGCGGCTCCGGCGTCGCAGATACGCGCTACAAGGTTGACAACGGCCAGTTCAAATCCTACTCAGGCCCGTTCGACATCGCCAACGAGGGCCTCAGCGTCGTCACTTACTTCTCCGTCGACAACACGGGCGCGCAGGAGACTGCGCACTTCTTCACCGTCAAGATTGACCGAACCGCCCCCTCGATCTCCTGCGGCGCGGCGGACGGACAGTGGCACGCCTCGGACGTGAGCATTCCCTGCACGGCGACGGACGGCGGCGGCCAGCAGAAGTCCGGTCTCGCCAACTCTTCGGACGCGAGCTTCTCGCTCTCGACCAACGTGCCTGCGAACACGGAAGACCCGAACGCCTCGACCGGCTCTCGCCAGGTCTGCGACGCTGCCGGCAACTGCGCTAACGCAGGCCCGGTCGGCGGCAACAAGGTTGACAAGAAGGCTCCGACCTTCGACTGCGCCGGCGCGAGCGCCAACTGGCTCGGCGTTGACGCCGTCATCCCCTGCACCGCCTCCGACGGCGGCAGCGGCACCTCGACCACGAGCTTCTCGCTCTTCACGAGCGTCCCCGCCGGCACGGAGGACTCGAACGCTTCGACGGGCAGCCAACAGGTCTGCGACGCGGTCGGAAACTGCGCGACCGCCGGGCCGGTCACTGGCAACAAGATTGACAAGAAGGCACCTGTCATCGCCTGCTCCGGCGACGACGGGAGCTGGCACGGCTCGAACGTCATGCTGAACTGCACGGCCACGGACGGCGGCTCCGGCCTCGCCAACCCCTCGGATGCGAGCTTCACGCTGACAACTAACGTGCCGAACGGAACCGAAACGAGCAACGCCTCGACGGGCAGCCACAGCGTCTCCGATGCCGTCGGCAACAGCGCCGGCGCAGGCCCCGTTGGCGGCATCAAGGTTGACCTCAAAGCCCCGACCGTCAACTGCGACAGCCCGGACGGCGCCTGGCACGGCTCGGACGTTGGCCTCGTCTGCACGGCGACGGACGGCGGCTCAGGCGTCAACGGCTCTTCGAGCGCGGCACTCTTGACGAGCGTCGCCGCGGGAGTTGAAGACCCGAACGCCTCGACCGACTCGCACGTCTTCACGGACAACGTCGGCAACGCGGCGACTGCCGGGCCGATTACCGGCAACAAGGTTGACAAGAAGGCTCCTTCGGCTAACTGCGACAGCGCCGACGCCGCCTGGCACGGCGACAACGTGAGCATCCCCTGCACCGCGTCCGACGGCGGCTCAGGTCTTAACAACCCTTCGGACGCTGCCTTCTCGCTCTCGACCGCAGTGGCCGACGGCACGGAGGACTCGAACGCTTCGACCGGCTCGCGTCAGGTCTGCGACGCCGTGAACAACTGCTCGCAGGCAGGCCCCGCCGGCGGCATCAAGGTTGACCGCAAGTCTCCCGAAGTTAGCTGCGGCAGCGCCGACGCCGTCTGGCACGCTTCGGACGTGAGCATCCCCTGCACGGCCACGGACGGCGGGTCGGGTCTCGCCAACGCCGGCGACGCGAGCTTCTCGCTCTCGACCAGCGTGCCCGCGAACACGGAAGACCCGAACGCCCCGACCGACTCTCGCCAGGTCTGCGACGGCGTCGGACACTGTTCGGCGGCAGGCCCGGTCAGCGGCAACAAGGTTGACAAGAAGCCGCCGACCGTCACGGCCAGCGCCGCGCTCGCCAATAACAGCCCGTACAGCGCGGGCGCTTGGACGAACCAGAGCGTCGTCGTCAGCTACCAGTGCAGCGACGGCGGCTCCGGCGTGGCGAGCGTTGACGGCCCCTCGACCCTGAGCGCCGAGGGCGCGAACCAATCGGCCACGGGCAACTGCACAGACAACGTCGGCAACTCGGCGCACGCGACGTTCAGCCCCGTCAACATAGACAAGACCGCGCCCACGATCAGCGCCTCGCGCAGTCCTGCGGCCAACGGCTTCGGCTGGAACAACACGGACGTAACGGCGAGCTACACGGCGGGCGACGCGCTTTCGGGCCTGACCGACCCGGCCAGCGGCTCTTTCACCTTCACGACCGAAGGCTCGAACCAGTCGCACGCCTTCACGGTGCACGACCAGGCCGGCAACACTGCTTCGGCGACCGTGAGCGGCGTCAACATTGACAAGACCGCGCCCAACGTCACCATCAACGCGCCGACAGCCGGCACGTATCTGCTCAACCAGAGCGTGGCCGCGAGCTACAGTTGCGGCGACGGCGGCAACCCGCCTTCGGGCGTTGACACCTGCACCGGGCCTGTGGGCAACGGCGCTGCGTTTGACACGTCCTCGGTCGGCTCGCACACCTTCAACGTCACGGCGAAGGACAAGGCGGGCAACACCTACAGCAAGGCCGTCACCTACGGCGTCGTCTACGACTGGTCGGGCTACCTCCAGCCGATCAACCTCGACGGCAGCTCCGTCTTCAAGCTGGGCAGCACCGTGCCGGTCAAGTTCCGACTCGTCGGCGGCAGCGCCGGCGTGACGAACGCGACCAGCTTCACGCTCTGGGTGGCGAAGGTCAGCAACAACGTTGTGGGCAGCGAGATCGAGGCCGTCACCTCGACGCCCGCGAGCACCGGCAACCTGTTCCGCTACGACCCGACCAGCGGGCAGTACATCTACAACATGGGCACGAAGGGAGCGCCCTGGACTGCGGGCACCTGGCAACTGCGCGTAGACCTCGGCGACGGCGCGCCGCCCCGCACCGTGCTCATCTCTCTCAAACCGTAAGGCCGCACCTGACGGAAGGATGAAGGCGGAAGGATGAATAAGAGATTGAGTCATTGCTTCATTGAGTCATGGATTCAATGAAGCAATGACTCGATGGATGAATTCCCTTCATCCTTCATCCTTCCGCCTTCATCCTTCATCCTTTCACTTCACCCTTCCGCCTTCCGTCTTCATCCTTCCATCGCCGAGCCGCTTGCGCGCCTCCGCCGCTTCGGCGCTCTGCGGGTAGCGGCGCACCAGCTCGCGCCACGCCGCGCCGTCGTAGTGAAGCTCTCGCTTCGAGGAGTCGAAGACGAACTTCACGCCGCTGCGGTTGTAGCGGTCGAGGGCGCTGAAGTTGAGGAAGTAGCTTGCGACGGGAGCGCCGCCGGCCTCCATCTCGCGCGCGTCGAGGCGGCGGCGGGCCTCGCGCGAGAGCTTCGCGGCGGCCTCTTCCGCCGCGTCGCCGAAGACGAGCAGCACCGCGGGGCGCAGAGGCGAGCGCGGGAACGCATCGAGGAAGATTCGTGCGCGCGCGAGGCGGTCGAACTCTTCGGATGCGCGAACGAGTCGCAGCAAGCGCGCGTCGTCGCCCGCGCGCGAGGGCCTGACGACCGCGTCCGTCTGAATCCAGCCGCTCGTGCGGCTCGTCACGGCGACGCGGTAGAACGTCAGGCCTTCGCGCGACGTGCGCTCGCCCGTGACTGAGACGAAGCGCCCGCGCCCAAGCCGCCGCAGGAGGTTCGCCGAAAGCTCCGGCGCGTCGCGCAGCGCCGCCAGCCGCTCGTCAACAACCACCGCCGAGTGGCCCGAAGGCGGCGGCCTGTGCTTCTTCCGCGCGCGGGCCGTCGCGGGCGCGAGCAGCGTCAGCGCGAGCAGCGACAGAACCACTGCGTAACGAATTAGCCTGCGCGCGTCGCGCGTCGCGCGCGTGCTTCCGTCGAGCGTTCGGAGGCGACGCCGAGCGGAAGCCGTTGGAAGAAAGAGGGTCGGGGAGGGTGCGGCGGAGTGTCCGAGAGCCATCTGATTCACGCTCCTTTGAAGAGTGACGTGGATCAGCCTTGGGTGGTGGGGCTGAAGTTTAGCGCGCGAGCCTTCGTGTTTGAATTAGCGCGCGCCGGTCTTCGTGTTTGAAGTGGCGGGTGGGCTTCGTCGTGTCTGAATCAGCGCGGCGCGCGCCTGCCGCGCGGGTTCGCGGCGAGGAGCGCTTCGAGCTTGGCGCGTGCGGGCGGCGTCGTCTTGACGAGGCGTGCGAGGCCCGCGTAGTGCAGGTGCGTGATGGCGACGGCGAGCGCGTCGGAGGCGTCGAAGGGCGTGGGCGCGGCGCGCAGGCGTAAGAGCACGCGCACCATCTCCTGCACCTGCTGCTTCTCCGCCGCGCCGTAGCCGACGACCGTCTGCTTGACTAACCGCGGCGCGTACTCCGCGATCTCGACGCCGGCGCGCTCCGCCGCGACGAGCACCACGCCGCGCACCTGTCCGAGCTTCAGCGCCGTCTTCGCGTTCACGGCGAAGAATGCCTCCTCGACGGCGCACACGTCGGGCCGGAATCTTTCCAGCAACCCCTCGACGCCGTCGCTGATTTTCAAGAGCCGCGCCGCGAAACGCTCGCGCGCGCGCGCCTTCACCGTCCCGAACTCAACCAGCCGGTAGCGGCGCGCGTCGCCCTCGACGACGCCCCAGCCTGTCGTCTCGCTGCCCGGATCGATGCCTAGAACTATCATTAAACAGATGTCAGATGCTAGATGTTAGATGCTGGTTAGAGTCCACTGATATCTGACATCTAGCATCTGACATCTGCTTTCATGCAGAGGCCATGTCGGCCTCGCTGATGTCGAAGTTGGCGGAGACCTTCTGCACGTCGTCGTGGTCTTCGAGGGCCTCCATGAGCTTGAGCATCTGCTTGGCCTCCGCGCCTTCGAGACGCTTGTACTCTTTGGGAACCATCTCGACCTCTGCGACCTGCGGCTCGACGCCCGCGTTCTTGACGGCGTTGAGCACCGCGTCGAAGTCGTCGGGCGAGGTGATGATCTCGAAGTTGTCTTCGTCGTCGCGGAGGTCTTCGGCTCCCGCGTCGGTGACGACCTCGAACAGCTCGTCTTCGGGCTTCGCCGACTTGGGGACGACGATGTAGCCCTTGCGCTCAAACATCCAGTTGACCGCGCCCGTCGTGCCGAGGTTGCCGCCGTTCTTAGAGAAGATGTGGCGGATTTCGGCGACCGTTCGGTTGCGGTTATCGGTCATCGAGTCGACCATGACGGCGACGCCGCCCGGCCCGTAGCCCTCGTAAGTTATCTCTTCGTAGCTGACGCCCTCTTCGGCCCCGGTGCCGCGTCGGACGGCGCGGTCAATCGTGTCGTTGGGCATGTTCGCGCCCTTGGCGTCGGAGATGGCCTTGCGGAGGCGCGCGTTGGCGTCCGGGTCGCCGCCTCCGGTGCGGGCCGCGACCTGAATCTCTTTAATCAGCTTGGTGAAGAGCTTGCCGCGCTTGGCGTCCAAAGCGCCCTTCTTGTGCTTGATAGTGTGCCACTTCGAGTGTCCGGACATCTGATGAGTTCCTTGATGAAAGTTTTCTGGCGCGGAGTCGGGCCGGAATATATCACGCGGTTTTCGCGGGCCGCAACCGCGAGAGCAGGGGACGGCGGGTCGGGGGCCGGGGGTTAGTTCGTGCGCTCAGTCGGTGCGCGCGCGTTGTCCTTGCGACTCAGCCGGTCAGTCGCCGCAGCCGCTCGGCGGTCGCGCCGCGCACGCAGATGGTCTTCGTCTTCGAGGCGTGGCCGCTCTTAATCTCAACGTCGCGCGCTGTCACGCCGAACTCCCTGGCGAGCAGGCGCGCAAGCTCCTCGTTGGCCGCGCCCTCGACCGGCGGCGCGGCCACGCG
>JALZHC010000676.1 GCA_030914105.1 Acidobacteriota bacterium | reverse complement strand
GCGAATACCCTTGTACTCCACCGGCAGCGGGCGCTCGCGCTCGAACGAAACTCCCCGCATGTCAAGCTCCCGACACAAACAGCTCTGGTATGCTGACTCCAAGAGTCCCGGCCCCAGGGTCCGATGTACTTCTATCGCCGCGCCAATTATCACCCGCGTCAATTGATTAAAGTGTACGTCCATACTCAACCCTCTGCGCCCCCTCTGCGTGCTGCTGCGCCTCTGCGGTGAACTCAACTTGCTTAACGCTCAACCAACGCTGCTCACTGAAACGTTCTCAAGACTCCTCCTGTAAGACTCTTCGCCTTCAAAAATCCAGGCGCACGCCGACGCGCATCGTCCGCGGCCTCAAGGTGTGTGTAGGGACGAGGAAGGTGTCGGCGAGGGCCTGGCGTTGTTCGTCGGTTGCGTCGGGTCGGAGCGCTGTGAAGTTTATGAACTCGGCGCCGAAGGTGAAGACCGTCCGGTTGAGCACGTTGTCAACCTCGACTGTGGGCCGGAGGTGCGTGTGCTCACTGAGGCGGAAGTCGCGCGCGAGGTTGAGATCGAAGTTAAAGAGGCCGGGGCCTCGGCCCGCGTTGCGCGGCAGGTCGCCGGTCTGGCCGATGAGAGGGAGGCTTAAGGAGGCGAGCAGGCGCGGGTCGAGCGGCGAGCCGGGCCGACGCCAGCGGAGCAAGCCGGGGTCGCCGTTGAAGAACGGGCGGTCGTTGCTCACGTCGTCGAGGTTGCGGTCAACGCCGCCGAGGCTCAGGTTGAAGGGCGCGCCGGAGGCGAGGCGCAGGACTGTGGCGAGGCGCAGACGCCCGAAGGCGCGCGGCGTGTCGAGCGTCGCGGAGAGGGCGAGGCGCTGGCGTCGGTCGAGCAGGCTCGGCGCTCGCTCCCCTCGGAAGTCGCCGACGCGCAGCGCGCTCGAAGTGTTCACGACGCCGTCGTCAATCAGACGCGAGAGCGTGTAGGCCGCGCGCAGAGAGCCGCCGAAGCCGCGACGCTCGCGCCCGCCGAAGCGCCGGCGCAATTCAACTGTTAATCCGCGGTAGAAACTATTTCCCACCGACGCGAGCTGCTCGACCTGCACGCGCGAAGAGTCTGGACGAAGCGGGCGGAGTGCGGCCAGCGCCGCTTCGAGCGCGGTCGTGGAGCCCGCGCTCGCCAGGTTGAAAACGGAGATGGGTACGCCGAACTCGACGAGACGCGTGATCGAAACTGATGAAGGAGGCGCGACGGTGAAGCGGACAAGCTCGCCCGCAGTGCTCGCGTCGTACAGGGGCCGCGCGCCCGAAGCGTCGCGGAAGTTCGCGAAGTCGCGGGAGAGAAGGTACTCGGTGAAGTCGCGGAAGCCGGGCGGAAGCCGCGGGGCATTTGCATTGAACTCCCGCCAGAGGTGCGCGGCGCGGTTGATTGTAAAGTTCGCCTCGACGACGAAGCCGCGGCCAAGCTCGCGCTCGAAGCCGAGGTTGAATTGATAGCTCTCAGGGATGCGAAGGCGCGGGTCGAGGCGACGCGAGAAGGCTGTCTGACGCACGCCGAACTCGCGGACGAGGGGCGAGTCGGCGACGAGCGTGTTCGGAAAGTGCAGGTTCGCGGCGATGAAGGCGCGGCGCTCTGAAACCGGCAGGTCGTCCGTGTCGAACTCGATGACCGACTGGCCGAGCGTGAAGTCGTCAACGGTTCTGAGCAAGGCACGGTTGTAGAAGACGCCCGCGCCGGCACGCACGACCGTCTTGCCCGTGCCGAAGGGGTCGAGGGCGAGCGCGAGGCGCGGGCCGAAGTTGTTGCGGTCGCGTATGACGCTCTCGTTTTCGTAGCGCAGACCGCAGGCTACCGTGAGGTTCGTGCGCACGCGCCACTCGTCCTGTATGAACAGCCCGGCGTAAAAATTTTTCTGCGCGGACGTGGCATTGAAGCGTTGGCGGAAACGCGAGGGCGCGTTGGCCAAGAAGTCGCCGGCGCTCGTGAAGCTGTATGTGCCGGTCGCGTCCGCGAGGTCAATGAAAGTGGAGCGGACGCGCTGGAGGTCGCCGCCGAGCTTTAAAGAGTGGGGGCCGCGGACGAGTGTCAGCGTGTCTTGAATCTGGAAGCGCGACTCGGCGCGTTCGGTCGCGCCGCTCGTCGAGGAGCCGGCGACGAGTGTGCCGGAGCGGTCTGAGGCGTCGCCCGCGTCGAGGGGATCGTTGATCGTGATGAGGACGACGGGGCCGGCAGCCTTCGCGTGCAACGCGGGTCTGAGGCGCGAGACCTGTGCGCGGAGCTGGTTGACGAGTGCTGGCGAGAAGACGAGGTTGTCCGTGTAGGCGAGCGCCTCCGTGTCGCGCGCACGCCCCTGTAGGCTCTCGGCGAGGCGCAGGCCGCCGCCGAACTGCCGCAGGTTCTTCGAGCGTCCGAGCTGGAAGAGGAAAGTTACGTTGTGCGTCGGCGTGTAGTCGTGGTCGAGGCGCGCGTTGAGTGTGTGAGTGCGCGAAGGCGTGGAGACGCGCTCGACGAAGGGCGCGAGTTCGGCGGGCGCGTTGGGCGGTGTGGCCGAAGGCTCGAAGCGGCGACCGGCGAGCGAGGTCGGGCGCGGCAGAGGGAAGGAGGCGTTCCGCGCGACGGGCACGAGCGCGTCAATCAGCGTCGAGTCGAGCACGGAGTCGTGCTCGTATGCGGCGAAGAAGAAAGTCCTGCCGTGGCCATTGGAGCCGAGAGGGCCGAAGATTTTTTTAGGTAGGACGAAAGGGCCGCCGAGCGTGAAGCCGGGCGTGTGCTCTGCGAGCGGCAGGCGCTTGAGGCCGCGCCGGTTGTTGTTCCAGGTGTTCGCGTTCAGGCTCTCGTCATCGAAGAAGTAGGAGAGGCGACCGCGCAGCTCGCCCGTGCCGGTGCGCGTGCGCAGGTTGACGCGACCGCCGGAGGCGCGACCGTACTCGGCGGAGAACTGGTTGGTAATGACCTGCACCTCGGCGACCGCTTCGACGGAGGGTTGAAAGCGTTCGCGCGCGGCGCGGTCGTCGTTGTCGTCGAGGCCGTCAATCGTGACGTTGTTCGAGTAGGCCGCGCCGCCTGAGAGCGCGAACGCGCCGGCCTCTTCGGGCGTAGTCGCCGACGACTGAACAGAGACGCGCCCGCGCGGGTCGCGGTCTTCGGCCACGTCGCGCACAGAGAGAGGCTCTTCG
>JALZHC010000675.1 GCA_030914105.1 Acidobacteriota bacterium | reverse complement strand
GCGTCGGCCTGGCCTGCGCGGGCGGCTGCGGGCCTCTGCGAGAGGCGCGACCGGGGGTCTGCGCCGCGAGCGTGCCCGCCAGGGCCAGAGAGACGAGCAGCAAAAGGGTGTGATTAAAAATCCTCTTCATCTTCATGATTACCTGCCGAAAAAAAACGATACGCCGGGACAGACTCTTCTGACAACCTGCGGTCGGCCCGTCTGCTTTGTCGTGGAGTCTCCGTGCGGCGGGCCGGGAAAGGCCGGCGAGGGCAGGCCGTCGGCCTCCGGGCGCTTCTTCCAATACGACAAGCTTTTGATGATGCACGCCCGCGTTGCCGTTGTACGCGGCGCGCGGCTTTCCGCGCTCCCCGAAAGGGAAAATCAATCCCTTTGTGACCTCCGCGGAGACCTCTGCGACCCCCTGCGGTTGAGTTCGGATTTCTCTAACCACAGAGGAGACGAAGGACTGCACGGAGGGCAGGAAGGACTTCACAAATGGCACAAAGGCTATGCCCTGCGGCGGCGTGCTTGACAGGCCACGGCGGGCGCGTCCATCCTCGCAGCCGTTATGGATTCATACCGCGACCCGGCCATACGCATCACGCTGCTGCCCCGCGACACGAACCCGCAGGGCACCATCTTCGGCGGCATCATCCTCAGCTACATTGACATCGCCGGCGCGGTCGAGGCCCACCGCCGGACAGGCATCGAGCGCTTCGTCACCGTCGCCATGCGCGAGGTCACTTTCCACGAGCCGGTCTATGTCGGCGACCTCGTCAGCTTCTACGCCACAACCGAGCGCGTCGGCACGACCTCGATCACCATCCGCGTCGTCGTCGAGGCCGAGCGCTACGGCGGCACGTCCGAGCGCATCAAGGTCACGGAGGCCGAGGTCATCTATGTTGCCGTGGATGCGAACCGTCGCAAGATGCGGATTAAAAGGGATGAGCTACGCGGCGACTTGAGCGGGATTGAGCAGCATGAGACTTCCTGACGCCGCGCAGGCGAAAGTGACTTCACTTACTGTGAGCTTCCGCCGGCTGCCCGAATGAAGATACCGACAATCAGCACAGCGACGGCGACGCCAGAGCCTGCTATGAAACACCAATAGGCCCCCATGAGCCACCTGTGTTTACAGTCAGTCACATATTCGATGTGATCCTCCCATGATTCGACGGCGCTTGACAGGTCAACATTGCCATCAAGCAGGGATGAGATTACGCCGTGCCGTTTGGTTTTTAATCCGTGAAGCTTGATCTTTAATCTCGGACGCTCGTTACAAACGTAGGTCACACAAATCAAGACGCCCGCCACCGAGATCACAAACAAGACGAGCAGAACTTCGGTGAACCAGAGTGGCGTCCCTCCATTCATCTTTCCCCAGACTTGGTCGTAAGCCGCGAACAGCACAGCCTGCAAAGGGGTGACGACCGTAGCCAGAAGCTTCGCCGTTTTGTCGTACCGCGTGATGGTTTTCATCGGCCCGTCAACTAATGCTTCGGCCCAGTGCTCGACGAGGGCTTCTGAGTACCGGTCGGGAGGCTTTACGCCATCTCCATTTCCTTCAGGGCTGATACTCTGAGACTCGGTGAAGGGGACGCAATCTGCTAGTGACGCGTCTTGGGTTCTTGTCGTCGTCATCTCAACTCTCCTTGACGAGGGACGGGCGGAATGGTGGAAGTGGAGGCGCACGCGGAGCGTCTCGAACGTGTCAGGCCGCAAATAATAGCTCTGGAGGTGAGCGGCGTAAAGGCTGACGCGGGGTTAGTTCAGTCGCGCCTGCACGCGGCGCAGAGCTTTGGCGGCCTGCGCGAAGGCGGGCTGTTCTTCGAGGGCGAGGCCGTAGTGGCGCGCGGCGTCGAGAGGACGCCCGCGCTCCTCGTAGACGCGACCGAGGTTGAAGTGCGGGAAGGCGTATGACTCGTAGCGCGGCGCACGGAGCGCGCGTCGGAACCAGCGGACGCACGTCCAGAGGTCGCCGCGCGCGATGAGGTAGCTGCCGATGTCGTTGTAGGGATTGCCGAACGTGGCATCAACGCTGATGGCCTTCAGGCACTCGTCAATCGCCTCTTCATAGCGCCCCTCGAAGCTGTAGACCCACCCCAAAAAGGTGTGCGCCTCGGCGGTCGGGTAGGTCTCAATCGAGCGGCGGTAAAGCTCGACGGCCTCGCCGTAGTTCTTCTCGATCTGCGCCTCGTATGCGCGCCGGAAAAGCTCGACCGCCCGCCGCCTCGTCTCCGCCGAGATGTCTTCTTCATCGAACATAGAGCGCATGTTGGAACCGACCTGCTGCCCGTCAACTTCACCCGACTGCCGAAGCCGGCCCTTTGTTAGGACGCGTCGTGGGTTTGAATTATACTCGTCGCGAGTCCGGCTAACCAAACACGGCTTCAAAAAGAAACTGAACACGATGAGAGCCAGCAGTCTGACAGTAGAACTCGGCGCGCGCGCGCCGTCCTCCTTCCATGCGGGCGAGGCCGTCGCCGTCTGCGTCTTCGCGGACTCGCCGCGCGTGGCCGGCGGCCAACTCCTCGACGATCCTCTGCTCGGCCTTTGCGAGCAGATGGTCGCACAGGGCGAGTTCCGAGGCGAAGAGGGAACGTCGCTTCTGGTTCGCGCCGCGGTCGGAGGAAGCGACGGCGGCGCGAGTGGTCTCGCGGGAGGCGCGGGCGATATCAGCGGCAGCAGGGCCGGAGAAGTGAGTCGCCTCCTGCTCGTCGGCCTCGGCGCGCACGCGGACTTCGGCGAGCCGACGCTTCGTCGCGCCGCCGCGATGGCCGCGCGCGAGGCCGTGCGCGCACGGCTGCGCTCGCTCCACTTCGTCCTCCCCGAACGGGGCGCGCTCGCGCGGCCTCTCGCTCGCGCCGCCGCTGAGGGCGCGCGCCTCGGCCTCTACGACAACGGCTTCTACCAGAAAGAGGACGAGGATGGGCCGGGGCTTGAGCGCCTGACGCTGGTCGTCGGCGATGGCGGCGAGGACGGTTTGCGCGTCGAGGAGGCGGACGGACTGCGCGCGGAGCTTGAGCGTGCGCGCGTCGTCGCCGAGTCTGTGAACTGGGCGCGCTCGCTCGCCGACGAGCCGGGCCTCAGTCTGCCGCCGCGCGAGTTCGCGCGACGCGCCGCCGAGATGGCCGCCGAAGTCGGTTTGAAAGTGGAGTCGCTCGGCGCAGAGGAG
>JALZHC010000674.1 GCA_030914105.1 Acidobacteriota bacterium | reverse complement strand
CCGACGTCCACAAGGTAGCGCTCTCGGAGCGTGATGAGCAGCGCCATGTGGTCGAACTCCGGCCCGAAATCGCCTCCGGCGCCGGCTACACGCGCCGAGAGCATCGCCACGTCGAACCCTAACGAGCGCAGCAGCGCCGAGAACCGCCCGTTCAGCTCGTAGCAGAAGCCGCCGCGCCTCCTCACGACGATCTTCTCGAAGAGGACCTCGTCGTCGAGGGCTACCGGCTCGCCCCAGTGGATGCTCAGGTTCTCGAAGGGCACCGAGAGCAGGTGCGCGACGTGCAGCCGCCGCAGCGTCTCGGCAGTAGGAGCGAGCGGACCGCCGCAGTTAATGCGCCTGAGGTAAGAGGCAACGTCCAAGAGAACTGCTCCCTTTAGCTATCCCCGAGTTAGCCTGCCGCAGCGACGCTTCGCCCGGTATTCATAACAGGTTGCCGGAGGGGTTGACGGGCGCGAACACCTTCTACTGTGTTCCTATGAATTCCGGCGCTGCGAGTTATTAACGGCGGGGTATTAGCGCCGCAGCCCCCTCGCGATCTGCGCGTTGCCCTCGATGATGCGCGCGGTCGTCGCCTCGTCCGCGTCCATCGACCAGTTGCCGGCCTCGAACGTGCCGCCGAGGATGACGCCGTCCGCGCGCGGGAACATGTAGAGCGAGTTGGCGAGGTAGCCGTAGTCCAGTTCGGGCTGCGGCAGCAGCACCTCGATCTGGCCGCGCATGGAGACCATCCCCTGGTCGCCGAAGAGTGCGCGAGCGCCCAGCCCCGTGCAGTTGAAGACCACGCGCTCGGGCAGTTGGGCCACTTCCTCACGCGTCTTCAACTCCCTGATGACTACGCGCCCGCCCGCCGTGTGGAAGTCGCGCAGGAGCGCGCGCAGGTACGTCTGCGGGTCAATCATCAGCGAGGTGAACCGCCTGACGTATGGGAAGCCGAAGAGGTTTCGCGCATCCGCATATCTGCGAGTCTCGGGGTAGAGTTCCGCGCCGCCCGCCGGCTCAAAGCCGGGCGGTTCGGGCTCGGTGCGTAGCGTGTAGGTTTCCATCCAGCGGACGCCGTACTCGGGGCCGACGTAGGATTGGAACTCGCGGTGCGCAAGGCGGCATGCGAGCCCGAAGCGCTCCAGGAACGTGGGCGACACCTTCTGCGGGTCGTAGACGTGTGTGGGATACCACAGCGCCCCCGCGACGTTCGAGGTGGTCTCGGGCGGAAGCTCTCTCGTGTAGACGGTCACGGCCTTGCCGCGCCGCTGGAGCACGAGCGCCGTCGAGAGCCCGACGACGCCGCAGCCTAGAACAGCGACCGCCGTCTCTTCGAGGCCGCGCGCCTGCTCGGCGGCCATCAGCGCCACACCCCAGGAGAGCGACACGCCCCCGCCGCCGTGTCCGTAGCTGTGCACGACGAGCTTCTCGCCCAAGCGCTCGTTCGTGAGCACGAAGCCCTCGGCGCGGTAGGGGCGGAGACCGACGGCCGTGCGGATACGGCGGTCGCGCGAGACCTTGAGCGGTGGGAGGCGGCGAGGCGGCTCCTCCTGCGCGGCGAGCGCCGCCGGGCCGTGGGCTAAGGCCGCGTATGCGCCGGCGGCGAGCGCCGACGTGAGAAAGCTCCTGCGATCCGTCGTCGAGAGTCTGTCCATGCGCCTCGGAGTTTATAAAAAGAGGGCGCGGTTGCGAAGATAAATTTTCAGGTGAGGCGGGCGTGGACGCTCGTCAGCGTTGCATGTGAAGTGAGGTGGATTTCACCACAGAGACACAGAGACACAACGCGAAGACAAGATAAATCTGACTTCGCCCAAAGATTGAGGTTCCCCGACGGGGCGACGCGGCGGTAGTAGAAGATGGGAGATACGCGGGCCGGAGTCAAAGCGCCCTCTCGTGATCGCGACCACCACCTCGCGGCCCGTCACCTGCCGCTTGATGTGAGCGTCAGCGTTCTCCTCGCCGGTGTCGTTGTGCCGGTACTAACTTGTAGGCTCGCGCGGGCGAGTCGTTCGAGGAAGGCCTCGTAATCGTGGTGCAGCCCCGACTCGTCGTCGTTGATGAAGACCGAGGCGGTGATGTGCATGGCGTTCACCAGCACGAGACCTTCGCGGATTCCGCTCTCTGCGAGGCACTGCCGCACCTGCGGGGTGATGTTGATGAAGGCGCGGCGTGTGGGGACGTCGAACCAGAGTTCTTTGCGGTAACTCCTCATGCGGGGATTATCCCCACTACTCGGGAGGCGGTAAAGAGCCGAACCCATGGCCACGGCCGCGCGCTGGGCCGAGGGCCGGATGTCGTGCTGATCGAGGAGTCGGCGACGTCCTGCTTCACAGATTTAGAATATGTCTAAATTTGGATATTGTTAACCATTCACGATTATGGCGGACGTCATATCTCGTAAAGGCAGAGGCAGGGCGGCAGATTGTGACATATAAACACTTCCTTATGTGGGAATAAAACGAAGAAGGAAGGTTGTCAACAGAGGGACGCCTTTACCGTTCACGCTTTCTCTGCTATAAGTCGCCCCGGCCCCGCCTCTTCAGTTACCGACCGCAGTAACCCAGACCAAGAAAGCCGGTGAACCGTCATGGCCTCGCTGCTGATAGTGGACGACGACCAGTCCGTCCTCGACTTGCTCCGCGACCTGTTCTCCGCCGAGCACCTGTGCCACACCGTCTCGACCGCCGAGGAGGCCGTCGAGCGGTTAGACTCGCAGGACTACGACGTGATCGTCACCGACCTCTCGATGCCGGGGATGAGCGGCGAAGACCTCCTCGGCTTCGTCAAGGCCCACCGGCCCCGGACGCCCGTCCTCTTCATCTCCGGCGCGGCGGACGAAGGGCGCGCCGGGCGGCTGCTGGCGAAGGGCGCTTTCGACTACCTCCGAAAGCCCTTCTCGCTCGAAGAGATCGCCAAGAGGGTCATGAGGGCCGTCGAGCACCACCGGCACTCGCCGCCCGGTCTGAATTGCTGAGGCCGCCGTCGAGGCCTTCTATAAAAAGCAATCCGCAAAAATAATGGCTACTTCGTACTCCTCACGTGCTACAATTATCCCGTAAGTCGCTATTTATCATTACTCTTTGGACGGCGTGACACCTTCTTGCCCGTAACTCAGTCGCCGTAGGCCCGTGTTCCTGCCCGCTCGTGCCTTCCGGCGGACGCCGCGCCCTCACCC
>JALZHC010000673.1 GCA_030914105.1 Acidobacteriota bacterium | reverse complement strand
ACGCTTTCTTCCCGCCCCACGGCAAAATTTTGTAACGCGCGCCGCCTGCGCGCCGTCTTACAAGCAAGTAAGCGCGAGGACTTTATCCGATGAGAAGAATCCTGACTGCCTTGACTCTGGCGCTCGTCGCGTCCCTGTGGGCCGCCCAGCCCTTCGGCCCGGCGTCGGCCCAGACGACGCCCGCCGCGCAGCCCGCCAATAACGTGCTCGGCGACGTGCTCACGGTGGACGCCGCCTCGAAGCAGATTTACCTGAAGACGGACGCGGGCGCGGTCGTCATCGTCACCGTCTCGGACACGACGCGGATTCTGAAGAACCCGCCGGGCGAGACCAAGCTCGACAAGGCCACGCCGATGCAGTTCTCCGAGATCGCGGCGGGCGACCGCGTGCTCGCGCTCGGCAAGCCTTCAGCCGACGGCAAGACGCTCACGGCCCCGCGCGTCGTCGTCGTCAACACGAAGGCCGACATCAGTGCCAGGCAGGAGGCCGAGCGCGCCGAGTGGCGTCGGCGCGGCATCGTCGGCGTCGTCTCCGCCGTCAACCCGCAGGCCAAAGAGATTACCGTCCAGACGCGCGGCGCGCAGGGCCCGCAGCCGGTCGTCATCAACGCGAGCGGCGCGAACGTCAAGCTCACGCGCTACGCGCCCGACTCCATCAAGTTCTCCGACCGCAAGCCCTCGACGTTCGAGGAGGTGAAGGTCGGCGACCAGCTCCGCGCCAAGGGCGACAAGAGCGAGGACGGCGCGCGCTTCACCGCCGAAGAGATCGTGACCGGCTCGTTCCGCACTTCGGTCGGAACCGTCACCGCCGTCGACGCGTCGAAGAACGAGATCACGATTAAGCAGATGCAGGGCGGCCAGCCGCTCACGGTCGTCGTCCGCCCGGACTCCGTGCTCAAGCAGGTTCCGGCGGAGATGTTGACGATGATGGGCGGCATGGGCGGCCCCGGCGGCGGAGCCGGAGCCGCTGGTGCTAACGGCGGAGGCGCGGGTGGCGTCCGTGCAGGCGGCGGACAAGGGCAAGGCCAGGGCACGGGTCAAGGTCAGGGCGGCGGCACAGGTCAGGCCGCGGGCGCGGGCGGCGGCGCGGGAGCCGGTCAGGGAAGCGGACAGGGCGGCGGGCAAGGTCAAGGCGGCGTGGTGCGTCGCGTAGGCGGAGGCGACTTCATGCAGCAGATGCTCGAACGCCTGCCGCCGGTCACGCTCGCCGAACTCAAGCCGGGCACGATGGTCATCGTCTCAAGCACGGTCGGCGCAGACCCGACGCGCGTCACGGCCATCCAGCTCGTCTCCAACATCGAGCCGCTCGTCGCCATGATGCAGCGCCGCGCAGGCCCTGGCGGCGGCGCGGGCGCAGCGGGCGGCCTCGGCGGCCTCGGCGGCGGCGGCTTCAACTTCGGCTTCGGCATCGGACAACCGTAACGAGCAAGGATGAAGGCGGAAGGATGAAGGATGAAGTAAAAACGATTCCTGACAATCACACCTTCATCCTTCATCCTTCCGCCTTCATCCTTCTCTTCAAAAGGCATTCAACATGAAAGTCTCTCTGAAAACATTCGCCGTCGCTTTGGGCTTCTTGCTCGTCGTCTCGTTCGTCGCGGCGGCGCAGCAGTCGGGCACGGGCATTCTGCGCGGGCAGCTTGCCGACGAGTTCGGCGGCGTTATCGTCGGCGCGAACGTGACGGCGACCGACTCGACGGGTCGGCAGAAGACGGCGACGACGGGCAACGACGGCGAGTTCCTGCTCGCGGGCCTCGCGCCCGGCAAGTATGCGTTGCGCGCCGTCGCGCCGGGCTTCGCCCTCTACAGCGCCGACGTGGACGTGGCCCCGGGCCGCAACGACCTCGGCAAAATTACGCTCGGCGTCTCGCTCGAAAAGGAGGAGGTGACGGTCGCCTCCGAAGCGCCCGTCAACGTTGACGACGCCAGCGCCGGCGCAATCGTCCTCAAGGGCAAAGACCTCGAAGCCCTGCCCGACGACCCGGACGAGCTGGCCGCGGCACTCTCCGCGCTGGCCGGCCCTTCGGTTGGCCCGAACGGCGGGCAGATTCTGATTGACGGCTTCGAGGGCGGGCGCATCCCGCCCAAAGACTCGATCCGCGAAATCCGTGTCAACGACAACCCGCTCTCGGCCGAGCGCGACCAGCCCGGCTTCGGCGGCATACAGATTTTCACCAAGCCCGGCACGGACAAGCTGCGCGGCTCGCTCTACGGAACCTTCAACGATGAGAGCATGAACTCGCGCAACCCGTTCCTCCAGAGCCGGAAGCGACCGCCCTTCCAGTTCCGGCAGTACGGCGGAAGCGTCTCCGACTCCATCATCCCGAAGAAGGCTTCGTTCTTCTTCGACTTCGAGCGCGGCGAGACCGACGACAACGACCTCGTCAACGCGACGGTGCTCGACCCACAGACGCTCCTGCCCGTGCCCTTCAACACGGCGGTGCTGACGCCCGCGCGCCGCATCAACACAAGCCCGCGGCTCGACTATCAGATCAGCAAGAACCACACGCTCGTCGCGCGCTACAACTACTTCCGGACGGCGCAGAAGAACCTCGGCGTCACGCAGTTCTCCCTGCCGGAGCGCGCCTTCAACCTGCTCACCAGCTCGCACACGCTGCAAATGACCGAGACCGCCGTCCTCAACAAGACGACGGTCAACGAGACGCGCTTCCAGTTCATACGCAACCACACGAACCAGACCGCCCTGAACGACGCCGTCGCCCTCAACGTGCTCGATGCCTTCACCTCCGGCGGCGCGACCGTCGGCGACTCGTTCAACTCAAGCAGCCGCTGGGAGGTCACGAACACGACCACGCAGGCGCGCGGCCTGCACTCGCTGAAGTTCGGCGCGCGCGTGCGCGGCATCAAGCTCACGGACTTCTCCGAGAACAATTTCAACGGCACTTACACCTTCGGCGGCGGCTTCGCGCGCCCCGTCAGCTTCGACAGCCAGGGCAACCCCGTCGCCGGAGCCTCCGCGCCGCTCACGAGCATCGAGCGCTTCCGCGAGACGCAGGAGCTTCTGCGCGCGGGCGGGGGCGCGGCGCAGCTCGCGGCCTTCGGCCTCGGCCCGACGCAGCTCTCGCTCGTCGGCGGCCAGCCGCTCGCCGAGATCAGCCAGGTGGACTTCGGCGGCTTCGTGCAGGACGACTGGAAGCTTCGGC
>JALZHC010000672.1 GCA_030914105.1 Acidobacteriota bacterium | reverse complement strand
GTTGAGTCCCGCCTCGCGCGCCGCGTCGGCCAGGGCCTTCACGCGCCCGTGGTAGCGGAAGCCGCCGCGGTCGAAGACAACCTGCTCGACGCCCTTCTCGCGCGCGCGCTCGGCAATCGCGCGCCCGACGCGCCGCGCCGCCTCGATGTTGCCGCCCGTCCCGCCGCGCAAGTCCTTCTCGACGGTCGAGGCCGAGGCAATCGTCACGGCCCGCTCGTCGTCGATCAACTGCGCGTAGATGTGGTTCAGGCTGCGGAAAATCGCGAGGCGCGGGCGTGCTTGCGTGCCGCGCACGCGGCGTCGTATGCGCGTGTGGACGGCCCTGCGAACCGCCGCTTTGTCCTTCTTCGCCATTTCAACCTCAGTGATCAGTGATGAGTGATCAGTGATGAGTAAGAGCAGTTCTCTTATCACTCATCACTGATCACCTATCACGTTATTTTCCTGTCTTTCCGGGCTTGAGCTTCAACTGCACGTCGGCGTAGCGCACGCCCTTGCCCTTGTAGGGGTCGGGCTTGCGCAGGTTGTGCATCTCTGCGGCGACCTGGCCGAGCTTCTGCTTGTCAATGCCTGTGAGCGTCAGCGTCAACTGGTACTGCGGGATCGAGCTTTTGGCCGCGACGCGCTCGCCCTTCACGTCAATGCCTTCGGGCAGGGGGAACTCGACGGGGTGCGAGTAGCCCAGAGAGAAGACGATCTTGCGTCCCTGGATGTCGGCCTTATAGCCGACGCCGACCACGTCCATCCTCGTCGTGAAACCCTCGGTCACGCCGACGACGGCGTTGTTGGCAAGCGCGCGCGCCAGGCCGTGAGCCGCGCGGTGCTCGTCCGACGCGCGCTCGGCCTGAAGCTGGTCGCCTTCTAGACGGAAGGTCACGCCTTTGGGGATCGGCGTCCGCAGAGTCCCCTTCGGCCCCTTCACCTCAAGCTCGCCCGCGCCAATCGTCACCGAGACGCCCTTCGGGAGTGCGATAACCTTTTTACCAATGCGAGACATAATTCCAACCTTCGGTTGAAGGGATTGGGTGTTAGGTTTTGGGTGCTGGTGAAAGACAACTGCCTTCACCCAGAACCCAGAACCCAGAACCCAACACCTAATAGATTTCTGCCAGCACCTCGCCGCCGACGTTCTCGCGGCGGGCGCGCTTGCCCGACATCAGGCCGCGCGAGGTCGAGACGATGTTGATGCCGTAGCCGCCTAAGACGCGCGGGATGTCGGTCGCGCCCATGTAGACGCGGCGACCGGGCCTGGAGACGCGCGAGAGATGCGAGATGGAGCTCGTGCCGCGCGCGTCGTAGCGCAGGAAGATGCGGATGGTGCGCTTGACGCCCTCGCCCTTCGTGACGAAATTGTTGATGTAGCCCTCTTCCTTCAGGATGCGGGCGATCTCCAGCTTCAGCTTCGACGCCGGGATGTCCACGCGCGAGTGCCTCGCGGCAATCGCGTTGCGCATCCGCGTCAGCATGTCGGCAATAGGATCAGTCATTACTCAAACTCCAAAAACGGGTGTTGGGTGTTGGGTTCTGGGCGCTGGTGCGAAGCCTTCCGGCCAGCACCTAAAACCCAAAACCCAGAACCCTTCTCTTTTACCAGCTCGACTTGACGACGCCAGGAATCTGCCCCTGGAGCGCCAGCTCGCGGAAGCAGATGCGGCACAGCTTGAACTTGCGCAGGTAGCCGCGGGGCCGCCCGCAGCGCTCGCAGCGCGTGTAGGCGCGCGACGAGAACTTCTGCCTCCGCTTCGCCTTCGCGATCATTGACTTCTTTGCCATTACAATCCTCGTAAATCGTGAATCGTAAATCGTAAATGGTGAAAGACTGCTTTTATCTATTCACGATTGACGATTTACCATTTGCGGCTCTTATTGTCTGAACGGCATGCCGAGCGCGCGAAGAAGCGCGCGCGCCTGCTCGTCGTCGCGTGCGGTGGTGACGATTGAGATGTTCATCCCGCGCGTCTTGTCCACCTTGTTGAAATCTATTTCGGGGAAGATGAGCTGGTCGCGCACGCCCAGAGTGTAGTTGCCGCGCCCGTCGAACGCTTTGGGCGAGACGCCGCGAAAGTCGCGCACGCGCGGAAGCGCTATCGAGACCAGCCGGTCGAAGAACTCGTACATGCGGTCGCCGCGGAGTGTGACCATCGTGCCGATGGGCATGCCCTGGCGCAGCTTGAACGAGGCGATAGATTTTTTGGCGCGCGTCGTCACGGGCTTCTGGCCCGTAATGGCGCGCAGCTCGTCCGCGCCCGTGTCCACGAGCTTGGCGTTGGAGATGGCCTCGCCCAGCCCCATGTTGATGACGATCTTCTCAAGGCGCGGGATCGCCATCGGGTTCTCAATGCCGAACTCCTTGGCGATAGCCGGGGCGACCTCTTTTTGGTAACGCTCTCTCAGTCTGGCTGCCATTTTCGCTTCACCTCTCCGCATCTTCTTCCTGGGTCTCGCCTCCGCCGTCGGGAGTCGCTTCCAGGGGTGCGGCCCTGATGTCCTTCCCTTACTCCTTGTCGAGCGCCTGCGCGCTGCCCGCGGCGACGCGCGTCTTCGCCCCGTCGGCGGCCACTTCGTAGCGGACGCGTGTGGGCTTGCCGTTGGCCGGGTCGATCAACTGGACGTTCGAGATATCGATGAGGGCTTCCTTGTCGATGATTCCGCCGCCGCGGTTCTGCGCGGGGTTGGGGCGCTGGTGGCGCTTAATCATCGCCACGCCCTCGACCCGCACTTTACCCTCGCGCGGCCTGACTTCGAGCACGCGACCGCGCTTGCCTTTGTCGCGGCCCGCCATGACGACCACCTGGTCGCCCTTCTTCACCTTGGCTCGCCTGCTTGTTGCTGTCGCTGCCATCTCTCAAATCACCTCCGGCGCGAGCGAAACAATCTTCATGAAGTTGCGGTCGCGCAGCTCTCGCGCCACGGGGCCGAAGACGCGCGTGCCGATGGGCGTGTCGTCCGGCTTGATGAGCACGCACGCGTTCTGGTCGAAGCGGATGTATGTGCCGTCCTTGCGTCGGACTTCCTTGACGGTGCGGACGATGACGGCATTGTGCACCGTCCCCTTCTTCACGGCCCCGTCGGGCGAAGCCTCCTTGACCGTCACCTTGATCTTGTCGCCAAGGCTGGCGCGCGTCCGTGTCGTCGAGCCGCCGACGGTCTGAATCATCTCGACC
>JALZHC010000671.1 GCA_030914105.1 Acidobacteriota bacterium | reverse complement strand
ACCTCTGACCTCTGACCTCTGACCTCTGTTTTTATGCCTGACATCCTTCTCGTCGAGGACAAGGAGAGCCTGCGGCGCGTGCTTCGGCTGACGCTGGAGAGCGCCGGTTACAGCGTGGCGGAGGCCGAGGACGCGCGCGCCGCCGCGCAGGCCCTCGCGCGCGAGCCTTTCCGCCTCGTCCTCACAGACCTGCGGATGCCGCACGGCTCCGGCCTCGACGTGCTGCGCGCCTCGAAGGAGGTGAATCCAGAAGCGCCCGTCGTCCTGATGACCGCCTACGGCTCCGTGGACGAGGCCGTGCAGGCGATGAAAGACGGCGCGCACGACTTCCTGCAAAAGCCGGTTGACTCGAACCACCTGCTGCTCCTGGTCGAGCGCGCGCTCGAACAGGTACGTCTGCGCACCGAAAACATTCTGCTGCGCGAGGAGTGGTCGCGCCGCTACGGCTTCCCGCGCATCGTCGGCGAGTCGGAAGCCATCAAGCGCGCCGTCTCGGAGACGCAGCGCGTCGCCACGACCGACACGACCGTGCTCCTCTTGGGCGAGTCGGGCACGGGCAAGGAGCTTTTCGCGCGCGCCGTCCACCACCTCTCGCCCCGCCGCTCGAAACCCTTCGTCGCCGTCAACTGCGCGGCCATCCCCGAAACGCTCATCGAGTCGGAGCTCTTCGGCCACGAGCGCGGAGCCTTCACCGGCGCGACCGAGCGACGGCCCGGCAAGTTCGAGCTGGCTTCGGGCGGCACAATTTTTTTAGACGAGATCGGCGAGCTGCCGCTCTCGGCGCAGAGCAAGCTGCTGCGCGCGATTGAAGAGAAGGTGGTTGACCGCGTGGGCGGGCGCGCGCCCGTCCCCGTAGACGTGCGCGTGGTCGCGGCGACGAACCGCGACTTGCAGACGGCAGCCGAGACGGGCGAGTTCCGGCGCGACCTCTATTTCCGCCTCGCAGTCTTCCCCGTAGAGATTCCGCCCCTTCGCGAGCGCGGCGACGACGTTGTGCTTCTGGCAAAACACTTCGCCGCGCAGCTTGGGCGCGAACTGCGCAAGCGCGAAGCCGTCTTGAGCGACGAGGCGGTCGCGGCCCTGCGCGCGCACCGCTGGCCCGGCAACGTCCGCGAGCTTGAGAACGCCATCGAGCGCGCCTGCATCCTCGCCGACTCGGCCACTCTCACGCCCGCCGACCTCGGCCTCGCGCGCCCGTCCGACGCCCGGAAGGCCACGGACGCGAGCGCCGACTTCGACACCTCCGGCACGCTCTCGGAGGCCGCCGAGCGCGCGGCACACGCCGTCGAGCGGCGCAAGATCGCCGACTCTTTGCGCGCACACGAAGGCAACAAGACGCGCGCCGCCGAAGAACTCGGCGTCAGCTACAAGACGCTTCTAACGAAGATCAAGGAGTACAACCTTTGAGGCAGCGCCTGAAGAGTTGAAGTCGCTTTGTGACCTCCGTGAAATCCTCAGTGACCTTTATGGTTAAGTCTGACGTTATTAACCACGGAGGACACGAAGGTCTTCACAGAGGTCACAAAGGGTTTCCGCTTTGGCTGCTGAAGAGTTTCGACGCCGGATGAAGAGAGCAACAGAGGGCGAGCGCGGCGAGGCCGACCAGATCGCGGGACAGACGGACGTGCCGGTCGGCACGGTGACGGGCGAGTTCCCCTCCGAGAAGCTGGCCGAAGCACGCAAGCCGCAGGGCACGGGCAGGGGCGCTTTCCTCGTCGGAGCGGGCATTCTTCTGAGCCGCATCGTCGGTGTCGTCCGCCAGAGGGTCTTCGCATACTTCCTCGGCAACTCCGACGCGATGGACGCCTTCAACGCGGCGTTCCGCATCCCGAACTTCCTCCAGAACGTCTTCGGCGAGGGCGCGCTCTCGGCCTCCTTCATTCCGGTCTACGCGCGCCTGCTCGCGCAAGGTGACGAGGAAGAGGCAGACCGCGTCGCCTGGTCTGTCTTCTCGATGCTGGCGCTCATCGTCTCGGCGCTCGTCCTCGCCGGCGTCCTCGCCACGCCGCTCCTCATCAATGCCATCGCGCCCGGCTTCGACGGCGAGAAGCGCGCGCTCACCATCCAGCTCGTCCGCATCTTCTTCCCCGGCGCGGGGCTGCTCGTGCTCTCCGCCTGGTGCCTCGGCGTGCTCAACAGCCACCGCCGCTTCTTCCTCTCCTACACCGCGCCCGTCGTCTGGAACGTGACGCTCATCGCCGCGCTCGCGTGGGCGGGCCGCCCCGTCCGCAGCGTGCCTCTGGCAGACCTCGGCGTGTGGGGCCGCGTCGCGGCGTTCGCGGCGTGGGGGTCGGTCTTGGGAAGCGCCTTGCAGTTCGCCGTGCAGTTGCCGACCGTGCTGGTGCTCTTGAAGCGCGTGCGGCTCGCGCTCGGCGCGAGGAACGTGAACGTGCGGACGGTGATACGCAACTTCGTGCCGGTCTTCGTCAGCCGCGGCGTGGTGCAGATCAGCGCGTTCGTGGACGCCTGGCTGGCGAGTTGGCTCGGCACGGGCGCGGTCGCCGCGCTCGGCTACGCGCAGAGCCTCTACACGCTGCCCGTCAGCCTCTTCGGCATCTCGGTCTCGGCGGCGGAGCTTCCCGAAATGTCGAGCGCGCTCGGCGAGCAGTCGGCGGTCGCCGAGAAACTGCGCGCGCGCTTAGAGACGGGCCTGCGCCAGATCGCGCTCTTCATCGTCCCTTCTTCGATGGGCTTCCTCGCCCTCGGCGACGTGATGGCCGGCGCGCTCTATCAGAACGGGAAGTTCGGACGCGCGGACACCGTCTACGTCTGGGCCATTCTCGCGGGCTCGGCGGTCGGCCTGCTGGCCTCGACGCTCGGCAGGCTCTACGCCTCGACCTACTACGCGCTGCACGACACGCGCACGCCGCTCCGTTTCGCGGTCGTCCGCGTCTTCCTGACGACTCTGCTCGGCTACCTCTTCTCGATCCCTCTGCCCGACGCGCTCGGCGTCCCGCGCCAGTGGGGCGCGGTCGGACTCACGGCCTCGGCGGGCCTGGCCGGGTGGGTCGAGTTCCTGCTTCTGCGCCGCAGTCTCAACCGCCGCATCGGCTGGACGGGCCTGCCCTTTCCTTACGTCTCGAAGCTCTGGCTCTCAGCCGCCGCGAGCGCCGCCGCGGCCTGGGGCATCAAGTATGCGCTCGGCCCGCTCCACCCGATCCCCCTG
>JALZHC010000129.1 GCA_030914105.1 Acidobacteriota bacterium | reverse complement strand
GTACAGACCGCTCGCGCCTTATTCTATTACTTCACAGTCTTCGCGCCGTTGCCGGCTGTCTGCTCAAGGCCGAGCCGGTCGCGGAAGAGGCTGAGGAGGAGGAGCGTGCCGATGCCGCCCGCGCCGTCGCCCGTGCCGCCGGAGGCGAGGATGTCGGGGGTGATGCGGACGCCCTTCTCGCCGATGACCTTGAGGGTCTCGACGATGGCGACGCCCTGGGGCCCCAGCGCGTTGACCTGCTCCTTGTAGGCGACGCCCTGCGCCTCGCCCATCAGGCGCACCTTCTCGGCCTCGGCCTTGCCCGTGGTGAGGATGTAGTGCGCCTCGCCGTCGGCCTCGGCCTTACGCTGCTCGGCGCGGCGCGAGGAGATTTCGACGCCGACCGTCGCGGCCATCAGGTCGCGCTGGTTGTCGGCCTGCGACTTGGTCTTCTCAAGCTGGATGCGCTTCTCCTCGGCCTCGCGCTGGGCGTTGAACATGTTCTGCTTCTGCTCGGCGAGGATTTTTTCGGTCTGCGTCTTCATCAGCTCTTCGGGCAGGTGGATGTGGCAGATGAGGACGTTCACAACGTCCACGTGGTACTTCAAGAGGTGCGCGCGCACGCGAGCCTCTGCGCGCTCCTGCTCCTCGTGGCGGTTCTGGAGGTAGGCCATCGCCGAAGACTCCGACGCCTGGTTGCGGAAGATAGAGTCGATCAGAGGGTGCATGACGTTCTGGATGAGACGGTCGATGCCTCCAATCTTGGCGACCATGAAGGGCGCGTCTTCGGGCTTGACGCGGAAGACGACTCTCACTTCGAGCTGCATCGTGAAGCCGTCTTTGGAGATGACCTCGAAGGGGTTGAAGGTGTTCGACGTCTCTCCGGAAGTCCACTCGACGGTCTGGTTGGTCGTCGGGATGATGATGGGCGTCTTCGCCAGAGTGTTGATGTAGTAGCGACCCGGCCCGACGACGGCCTCTTGAATGCCGCGGTAGCCTTCGGGCACGACGTAAGCCTCGTGCGCGCCCTCGTCGAGTCGTCGGTCGGCGGGATCGCTCATCAGCTCCTGCTCGATCTCGGCCTTCGTGCGGTCTTCGTCGTCGAGACGGTCGAGGCGCGCGGCGGCCTCTGTGATGTGCTCCTTCTCTTCGCGCTCGACGCGCTCGCGCACCTTCTCGGCCATCTGCCGGCGGATGTCCTCCGAGGGGTCTTTGCCGACGTTCGAGACGATGACGGCGACCTCGCCCGGCTTAACCTGCTCGGCGTTGGCGGGGATGACTTTGAAGAGGAGCGGGTTGACGTAGTAAGTGCCGGGCAGAAGGATGTCCTTTTGCGGGCCGCGCTGGCCGCCGCGGCGTATGAACTCGTTGCCGTCGGTGAAGTTGTCGTGGCCTTCAATCTGCGTGGCGACGTAGTCGCGCGGGTCTAAGGGCGCGCCGTCGAGCGCCTCGACGAGTCCGACCTGGTTCTCGTTAATCACCGTCGCGTCGAAGAGGCGGATGAAGAAGAGGCCGGGCTTGGGGTCGCCGCCGTCGAGCGGCACGCTCTGCGTGAGGATGCGGTAGGTGCCGGGCGTGAGGGTCTCGACCTGCGGGCCTTTCTGTCCGCCGCTGGCGATGAACTGTTCGGCGTCCTGGAAGTTGCGGTGGCCTTCGATGGCCTTGCCGTTGAGGCGGCCTGGGTCGAGCGGGTCGCCGTCGGCAGACGTGACGACGCCGACCTTGCCGGGCGGGATCATCGTCACCTTCGCAACCGAGATGCGGAACAGGTAAGGGTGAATCGGCCAGAGACCCGGCGGCAGCGTGCGCAGTTGGATGCCCTTGACGCCGCCGCGCTTGATGAAGGCGATGGGGTCCTGGAAATTGTTGTGTGCGTTCTGCGCGCGGTCGGGCGCGAAGATGCGACCGGGCGGCATCGGCTCGCCGTCAATCGCTTCGACTATTCCTAACTCGTCCGCGCCGATCTCGATGAGCGGGACTTTGCGCACCACCCGCTCGAAGGGCCACTTGACGAAGTGGAGGCCGGGCTTCAAGACATCGGCCTGGATGCCGACCTCGCCCTCGGTGGCAACGACGCGTCCGGGCGGCATCTTCGCGCCGAAGTAGCGACGCTCCTTGATGGCGATCTCGCGCGCGCCGACGTTGACGAGCCAGCGCCGTATCAGCGCGACGACGACGAGAAGGGCGACGAAGGCGATGACGCCGTAGACGACGAAGGGAAACATTGTGTTGTTCATGGTCTTTCTTTCTGCGCGGGGAGTTCATCCGTCAGCCCCGCGGCGGATGGCGGGTCGTCGCGGCGCGCGCGGGCCGAAAGCCTGCGGCGCGCGTCGGCGAGTCTCTGTTTGAGCAGGAAGCCGGCCCCGGAGCGTTTCGCTTCCGAGGAGAGCAGCCAGTATTCGGCCTCGAAGAGCGAGCGCAAATCTTCCGCGCGCGCGTCGGCGAGGCGGCCTTCCTCCCACGCGCGAAGCACGGTCGAGACGGCGAGACCGAACGATTCAGCGTCGTCCGAAAGCGCGGCGACGCGCAAAAGCTCCGCCGCACTGGCGCGCGTCGGACTCTGCTTCCAGAGTTCGAGCAGGTGCTCGGCGAGCGCGGGGCTTGAGCGAAGCTCGTCGCCGCGTGCGACGTGGGCGGCGAGCGCGCGCAAAGAATCCGGGCTGTTGGCGGCGCGCGCGACCAGCGTGTCGAGCGTCGCGCGGTAAACGGCGGCGTGGCCGGCGGCGCGCGCGTCGTTCAGGGCGGTTAAGTCGCCGCGCTCGGCGCGCGCGCGCAGAGCCTTCTCAAGCTCGTCGGAGGCTTCGGCTTCAGACGCGCCTTCGTCGTCGCCGGGCCGCGCGTCGGCGTCGGCGAAGAGTCCGCGCGCGCCCGTGCCGGGCGGAAGCTCGTCCGCCGCTTCGTTAGACCGCGGGCGTTTCGTGCGAAGGAGTGCGAGAGAGGCTACGAAGATCAGTAAGACCGAGATGATGAGAATGGCGCTCACTTTTTTTACGCCCACAGCGCGCGCGGCGTCGTCCGGAACTTCGGAAGCCTGGGGCCGCTGGTTCGGCGCTGTCCGAAGTGTTAATACGAAAAACGGGGCAGAAGGTTGCGGAGCGGCTCGCGGCGGCGGCGGGCCGTTTTTCCCGCCAAAAACAGGTCGGGCGACGAATCATAACCCGACTCGCCGCCCGTGTCACCCCGCCGTCAACTGGCCGCGTCAGAAGCTGCGGCGGATGAGGTAGGAGGCTTTGATGAAGAAGGTTCTGCCGTTGCGTCGGAAGCCGGGTTCGAGCTGGCCGGAGAAGGGGTTGAAGCCGCGCCGGTTCATGTCGTCGTTGTAGCCGACGTAGAGGGCCGTGCCCGGATTCGGCGTCCAGCCGAAGAGGAACTGCCCGCGGAAGTTCGAGGCAATCGAGTCGTAGTCAACGCGCGCGCGCACCGAGGCGAAGCGCGTGAACTGGTAGGTCGCCTTGATGGAGGCGATGTTCTCGTCGAAGGCGACGAGGCCGGAGTCGTGTCGGCGCAGGCGGTTCTTCGAGAAGCTGAGCGCGAGGTTCAGGTCGCTCGAAGCCTTGTAGGTGATGTTGCCGTTCGTGTAGAGAAGGTCGCCCGGCCCCGGCTGAAGCGGCGCGTCCGGGTCGGCGATGGCGGCGAGGCTCGCGCGCGGGAAGCGCGGCCCCGCGCCAAAGTCGAAGTCCATCTCGCCCCAGCGGTAGCCGAGGAAGTAGAAGAAGTTGATGCGCTTGGTCAGGTTCGAGCCGGCGTAGCCGAAGAGGTTTTTGGAGTGGGCGGAGGTCTCAGACCTGCCGTTGGCGAACAGGTCAAGGCCGAACTCGGAAGCGAAGTCGCGCTCGTAGCCCGTGTTGTAGCCCCAGCGGATGAAGGTCTGGCGTTGGAGGTTCGGCCCCATCTGCCCTTCGTAAGTCCAGCTCTGGAGGCGGCCCTGGAAGTCGTGGTTGCCGCCGAGGTAGCTGTCGAACTCCCAGGAGACGATCTTCGCCTTCGGCTTCGGCTCGGTCGTGTACCAGATGTTGAAGTTGTGATTGTCCGTGTTGACGCGGCGCGTGAAGCCGACGAAGGCGCGGTAGCCCGCCGTGCGCCCGACGCCGTTGATGTTCCAGCCGAGGTGGCGCTTGCTCTGCGTGAGGTTGTAGGCGTAGGCGAAGCCGTTCAAAGTCCGGCACGTGTCGTCCTCTTTCTTCGCGGCGAGCGAGCAGAGGTGCGAGTTGGTGCCGAGCACCTGGAAGTTGAGCGTCGTCTGCTTGTCGAACTTGATGCGCGAGTCGAAGCCGCCGACGTAGTTGCTGCGGCCCACGAAGTTGTAGGCCGTGCCTAAGAGGCCGATGAAGCTCTCCTTGCCCACGTCGCGCTTGAGGCGGACGATGCCGATGGTCGCGTTCTTGCCGATGACGCGGTCGCCCGCGGCGGGGAGCGATTCGGGGTCGAAGCGCTGCTCGCTTGAGAAGTCGCCGGGCGCGTTGTCGGAGGCGAAGAGGACGCCATAGGTGTTGCGGCCCCGCTTACCGGTGAACTTGGCGGCGATGTCGGGGTCGATGATGGTGCGCGTGTGGACGGCGGCGATCTGCGTGCGGAAGATGTCAATGCCTTCGAGGAAGAAGGGGCGCTTCTCGTCGAAGAAGATTGGGAAGCGCTGGTTGGCGGTGCTGACGGTCGCGTCGGCCTCGACCTGCGCGAAGTCGGGGTTGACGGCGAGGTCGAAGATGGCCGCCGAAGACATGACGAACTTCGCCGTCAGGCCGGGGTCAACCTTGACGGGCTGGTTGACGAACTTGCCCTGGTCGGCCACGCCGAGCGAGCTGGCGAGCGCGTTGCTCATCGTGCGCACGCGCTTTCCGGTCTCGGAGGCGGTGAAGCTCGGGATCAGCTCGATTGAGCGCTCGGCGGCGATGTTGTCGAGGCCCGTGATGTGCCCCTCCTGCGGAAGCAGCCCCGCCACGTCGCGCGAGATGGGCATCCAGGAGTCCTGCTCGCCATTGAGGCGCTGGATGATGCGGAAGACCTGGAGACCCCATTGCTTGCCCTTGCCCGCCTCGTAGCGCAGAGACTTGAAGGGGATCGCCACCTCGACCGTGTAGCCGTCCTTCGTCAAAGCGCCCTTCGACTCCATGACGATGTCCACGCTCCAGTCAACGCCATTGCCCTCTGTGCGGACGCCGTCCTGCTGTATGCCGAGCGGGTTGAAGACGAGGACGTAAGCCTTGCGCTGGTCGTTGAAGGTGTCGAGCAGGACGCGGATGCTGTCTTCGGTATCGAGCACGCTGTCGCGTTTGGCGACCGTGGCGCGCACCTTGTCGGGGTCGTCGTAGCAGTGAAAGGCTAAGTAGAGAGTCTTCGCGTCGTAGGCGACCAAGACCTCTGTCGGCTTCGTCGGCGCGGTGTTGTCGCCGGGGTTGATCTGGTAGAAGTCTTTGAGGACTGCCGCAGACTTCCACACCTCTTCGTCGAGCTTGCCGTCAATCAACGGTGGTTTCTCGAAGCGTGGGATGCTGACGGCCTGCGCCTTTTCGGGCGGCAGGGCCGGGATGCCTTTGGCCGCGGCCTTCGCCCCGCTCGACTTCGCGCCGGGCTTGGAATCCGTCGGCTTTGACTCGGCTGGCTTGTCCGCGGCCTTCACCTTTGAAGACTTCGCCGCGGCGGGCGTCGCGGCGGGCGCTGAAGCCTTCGAGATGTCGGGCGTGGGCGAGCTTGCGGCAGAGGCGGCGAGCTGCGCGCGGGCGCAAGTGGCCGCGGCGAGCACGAAGGCGGCGAGCAGGGCGATTCTTCTGTGGGTACTCATTGTCTCTTCCTGGAACTGAAGACTTCTGGAAACCGAATAACAGCCGGGCCTGAAACTTCTCGACAACAGCCGGGCTTGAAATTACTCGGCGACCGTTCTGGGGGAAGAGTCTGCGCGGGCAGACCTGAGACAGGCGCACACTTATCCCCGAACCGACCTCGGAGGGTCGGCCAACCGATGACTTGCGTTGCTGTGTGAAGTCCCTGTTCTGAAGAGCCGCGTCTCACCCCACGAAAGCTACGGCCCCTTCCGAAGTTCGGGCGGCGAAGCCCGGAACGTCTTCAGTGACGCGCGGCAGGCGACGCCGCGCGTTAATGTCGCGCTCACTCGCCCGCGGACGTTTGAATCGTGACGGGCGGCGCGGGCCGCGCCGCGCCCGAAGGGTTAGCGCCGCCGGCCCTGCGTCTGCTTTTGAAAACCCTGACCTTCATCCCCTCTTCCGCCGCTTGAGTCCAGACCGCGTCGCGCAGCAGCGGGCCGAGATTCTTCAACATCTCTTCGCTCTGAAGCTTCGACGCCGCCTCGGAGTGCGAGGCCGCAGCCGCCTCGTAACGCACCGTCTGAGAAGACGCGCGACGGCTCGGCCCCGAAGACCTGCGCTGCTCTCTGGCTGCGCGCACAGGCTGCGCGACGCCCGACGCTTTAAAGTCGGAGTCGCGCGTCGCGTCGAAGCCGGGATGGAGGTCGAAGCCAAGCCCCGGCGGGATGAGCATCGCCAGCTCGCTCGCCGACTCAAGCTCGCTCGTCGAACCCGCGCGGCGCGGAAGCTCCGACGCCTTGCCGCGGATGAGTTGGTCGTCAACGCCGGGAAGCTCCGCGCTCGACTCTTCGGCTTCGGGCGAAGGGACGACGAGCATCGCCAATTGCTTGTGCGCGTCCGTCTGCGGCGCGGCCTCCGCGCGCGGCTGGACTTGCGCGCGCTCTTCATTCGCGCCTTGCGTGCGGTCTTCGCTGCGGCGGGCGCGCACAGTTGTTTGCCCTTCCGTCTTTGCCTCGGCCTTGCAGGAGGCGAGCATCGTTTGTGCTGTGCGGCGCGTCTCCGACTCTCCCGCGCCCTCATTTGCGTGCAGGTTCAGGAACGCGTGGAGGATTTCGCCGCGGATGCGCGCGCCGAGCGCGCTCTTGAGCGCCGCGAGGTCTTGCGAGACTTGCGGCGCGGCGACGAACGCCGCGGCGAGGAGGATGAATGCAATGACTGATCTGTGTTTCATTTTCCCCACCACCCTTTCGGGCGACCCTTGAACCCTGCCCGGCCAGAGCGACTGAACTCCCGCGCCTTCGTGTCAACCATCTTCAGTCGGCGCGAACTCTCGAACTTCCCGGCCTCGCTCTTTCTAACCGTCTAAACACCGCGCGCCAAGATTTCGTGGCAGAAAAATTTCGCTTACAATGACGCCGGGTGATGCACAGCCGTTAACCTCTTAAACGCGCGCGCACGTCCGCGGTTTTCTTTTTTCCGTCGCGGGCCGCGAAGTTTTGTTCCTCGCCCTGTTAGTGTCGCGCCGCGTCGGTTGGTTTCAGAAATTTCGGCGGCGTGGTTCCAATTTTTCGTGCCGCTCGGCCTTCCTCCTCAGCGTGCAGGATGCCGCGTCGGCGCGCGCGGCTTCAAAGGAATTGTGACGAACCGCCGAAGAGTTTGACGAAATGCCGGAATCGCGTGACGAGCAGGTCGCGGGCTGTGACGAAATCGGAATCGTTTAATAACCGGGAGGCTTCAGGTGAGGTACAGACGCTTCGGGCGGACGGGCTGGTCGGTCTCAGAGATCGGCTATGGCATGTGGGGCATGGGCAGTTGGAGCGGTTCGGAGGACGAAGAATCTCTGCGCTCGCTCCAGCGCGCCGTTGACCTCGGCTGCAACTTCTTCGATACCGCCTGGGCCTACGGCGAGGGACGCAGCGAGTCTCTCTTAGGCCGGCTCGTCCGCGCCAACCCCGACAAGAGGCTCTACACAGCCTCGAAGGTTCCGCCACGTAATCGCCAGTGGCCGAGCCGTCGCGGCTCCACGCTCGATGAGGTGTTCCCGCCCGAATACATAGAGGAGTATGTCCACAAAAGCCTTCGCAACTCCGGCCTTGAGAGCTTCGACCTGATGCAGTTCCACGTCTGGGAGGACGAGTGGGTCGAGGACGAACGCTGGGCGAAGAAGATGGACGAGCTGCGCGCGCAAGGGTTAGTGCGCGCTGTCGGCATCAGCATCAACCGCTGGGAGCCCTGGAACGGCGTGCGCGCCGTGCGCTCAGGACTGGTTGACGCCGTG
>JALZHC010000128.1 GCA_030914105.1 Acidobacteriota bacterium | reverse complement strand
CAGGCCGAGCTTGCCGTCGCCGACGACCGCGACGCGCTCGCCCGCGCCGACCGAGACGCGCTCGGTGATGCCGACCGCCGCGGCGAGCGGCTCTGTGAAGACCGCGCGCTCGTCCGTCAGCTCGTCGGGTACGGGCAGGAGGTTCGCGGAGGGCAGTTGCAGAAATTCGGCGAACGCGCCGTCGCGCCCGTGGATGCCGAGCACCGTGCGCGCGGGGCAGTGGCGCGAGTCGCCCGCGCGGCACAGCTCGCACGCGCCGCAGCCTGCGTTGATCTGGCCGACGACGCGGAGGCCTTCTAACCCCGGCGCTTCAGGCGCTCGCTCGACCACTCCGACGAACTCGTGGCCGGGCGTGCCGCTAAAAGACGCGTACCCGCGCAAGATCTCAAGGTCTGTGTTGCAGACGCCGGCCAAGCTGACGCGCACCAGCGCCTCGCCCTCGCACACGGGCGCGGGCACGTCGGCCAGCCGCAAGGCGTTGTCTTCAAATCTTAGTGCTCTCATGGGAAGCTTTCAGCGGTCAGCACTCAGCATTCAGCTTTAACCTTTCGCGTCCTTAGCGAGAACTTCATGACCTCTGCGGTTAAGAAAGGTTTACTTAACCGCAAAGACGCGAAGAAGGCGCAAAGAGCGCGAAGGGATTTAAGCTGAGTGCTGAGTGCTGAGTGCTGACCGCTCTTCTAAAATTTCTTCGCACGCGTGTAGGCGTTCTCCGGCGTCAGCTCGACCGTCTCTTCGCGCCCGGCGACTTCGACCGGCAGACGCCAGGTGAGTTCGCGCTCGCCCGTGACGGCGGCGTGAACCCACCACTTGCCGGGCGGGACAGCGACCTCGGCCTCGCCGCGTTCGTCCAACTCGGCGGTGATCGGCTGGCGGTCGCCCATCAGGCGGGCGGCGAAGTCCTCGAAGCGCTGGCCGGGCCGGTGCTCGGAGTCGAACTCGTCGCGCGCCGCAGTCATGTTCAGAGGGTAGAGCTGCACCTGCGTCTTCCGCGAAGAGACGGGGAAGCCGACCTCGGCGCGGCGCAGGCGTATGCGAAGCAGGGTCGCGCCGCGATGCTCTTCGCGAGCGACGCCAGCCGGCGCGTCGTCGTGCGGCAGATGGCCGTAGACGCCCCACACAGCCGCCGAGAGCGCGGCGACGAGCGCGACGCCCGCGAGCGCCGCCAGAAGGTTGTGCGTGAAGCCTTGCGCGGTTTTCATAAGGGGAAGGACGCGCCCTTTTTAAGGACGCGGGGGCTTACCTCTTCAGGCCGCGGACGTAGGAGACCAGCGACTCGATCTGCTCGTTCGTCAGCTTCCGCTTGAACGCGGGCATCTTGCCCCTGCCGTTCTCGATGGAGTTGAAGATGCGCTCGTCGGTGGCGTCCGTCTGCCAGCGCGCGTCCGTCAGGTCGCGCGCGTGCTTGAGCTTGCCCTTGACGGTCTTCGAGCGCCCGTCCTTGCCGTGGCAGGTGGCACAGTTCCTTGAGTAAGTCACGGCGGGATTGATGGGCGTGGGCGTCCGGCCCTGTCCGCGCGCGCCGCGCGCCGACGCCGCGACGCCGACCGCGAAGGCTGACGCGGCGACGAGCGCCGCGAACTGCATGACTCTCTTCATCCTTTAACCTCCCGCGCGCGCAGGCGTTCAACGGTCGGGCCGATGCGAGCGCCGAGTCAGGCCATCAGGCCCCGCTCGCGCAGCGCGCTCGTCAGCTCGTGGTCGGTCGGCGTCGAGAGGATTTGCCCGGCCACGTCCACGGTCGGCTTGCGCTCCTTGCCGCCGTTCTGTTCCCGCACCCACTCGCGCGCGCGCTCGTCCGCCTCAATGTTGACGTACTGGTAAGAGACTCCCAGACGCTCCAGCAACTGCCGCGCGTGCCGCGTGTCCTCGCACCAGTCCGCGCCGTAGAGCTTCACTCCGAACACTGGCACCCGCCTCCTCTCCGAGTCTGTGCGACATCATAACACGTGCGGATGACCTTCAACCTGCGACGGCGTATTCCAGCGAGCGTGGATTCTCCATGCGCTTGGAAGCGTCGAGAATCTCCAGGCCGACGATGTTTCCGTCTTTGTCATAGTCGAGAATCACGCCGGGCTTGTCCTCGTCAGATTCCTCGACGGGCGTATTGCTCAAGAGAATGCGAAGCACGTCCACCGACGAATCGTAAATCACTTTCATGGAATAGCTCTCCAGTATTTGCCGATTTTGCTCGTGCGATAGACGGTGACGACATGCGCCGGATTAACCGTGTCGTCCACAATCACGCGCAGCAAATAGATTTTACCCGCGCCGAAGTCAAGTTACGATTGGTAAGCGTGTGCGCCGCCATATTCAGGGACGATCTGCTGAGGATTCTGCATGACGACATCAATCAGTGTGAGGGGAATCTGACGACGCGCGGCCTCTCCTCGCGCGTGCTGCGAAAGCCGGTAGTTCATTTCTGAGAGCCTTCCCCACGCTACGAAACTCGCGGCGCGTAACTTGTATGGGCGAAGCTGCTCGGACTTACTGTGTGACGACGTAGATTACCACAAACGGGATGCGTGACGGCTTTTGAAATCGGTAAAATCTCTTTTCAATGATTCCCTGGCCACGGACTTGCCCCACAATTCTCCCCGCGGCACGCGAGTGGTACAATACGCTTTCCAATCCTCCGGCTGTTCTGGCGAGCCAACACTTAACGACGTGAGCGAAATACTCAAGGACGGTTTCCACGACGAGTGCGGCGTCTTCGGCATCTACGGCCATGCGGAGGCCGCGCGCCTCGCCTACCTCGGCCTCTATCAGTTGCAGCACCGCGGGCAGGAGTCCTGCGGCATCGTCGCCGCGGGCGGCGGCGTGCTCCGCTCGGAGCGCGCGATGGGTCTGGTCTCCGAGGTCTTCGTCGAGGAGCGTCTGAACCGTCTGCCCGGCGCGGCGGCCATCGGACACACGCGCTACTCGACCGCCGGCGAGGTCTCGATACGCGAGGCGCAGCCCTTCCTCATCGCCTGCAAGCACGGACAGATCGCCGTCTGCCACAACGGCAACCTGCCCTTCGCCAGCGAGGAGCGCCGGCGCTTAGAGCGCGACGGCGCGATCTTCTCTTCGACCTCGGACACCGAAGTCGTCCTGCACCAGCTCGCGCGCTCGCGCGCCGGAACAATCGAAGAGGCCGTCCCCGAAATCCTCTCCGAGACCGAGGGCGCGTTCTCGATGCTCTTCCTCACGCCCGATTCTCTGGTCGCCGTGCGCGACCCGCGCGGCTTTCGCCCGCTCGCGATAGGGCGTTTAGGCGACGCCTGGGTCTTCGCCTCCGAGACCTGCGCCTTCGACCTGATTGACGCCGAGTACGTGCGCGACGTTGAGCCGGGCGAGATGGTCACGGTCACGCGCGAAGGTTTGCGCTCAAGCTTTCCGCTGCCGCGCCGACGCCGCTCCTTCTGCATCTTCGAGCACGTCTACTTCTCTCGGCCCGACTCGATCATCTATGGGCGCTCGGTCAACGAGTCGCGCCACAAGATGGGCAAGCGCCTCGCCGTCGAGCAGCCCGCGCGCGCAGACATCGTCGTGCCCGTGCCCGACTCAGGCGTCGCGGCCTCCATCGGCTACGCCGCGCAGTCGGGCCTCCCTTTCCGCTTCGGGCTGGTGCGCAACCACTACGTCGGTCGAACCTTCATCGAACCGAAGCAGTCAATCCGCAGTTTCGGCGTGCGCGTCAAATTGAACCCCGTCCGCGACCTCATCCGCGGCAAGCGCGTGGTGCTGATTGACGACTCCATCGTGCGCGGCACGACCTCGAAGAAGATCGTGAGGATGGTTCGGGAGGCGGGCGCGCGCGAGGTTCACGTCCGCATCAGTTGCCCGCCGACCGTCAGCCCCTGTTATTACGGCGTGGACACGCCGAACAAGTCGGAGCTGATCGCCGCGCGGCTGACGGTCGAAGAGGTCTGCCGCTTCATCGAGGCCGACACGCTCGGCTACCTCTCTTTGGAAGGCATGCTCGAAGCCTGCGGCTTCCCCGCCGACACGTCTTGCGTCGCCTGCTGGACGGGCGACTATCCGACGCGCATCTCGGCGGAGGCCGAGACGCAATACGCGCGCGAGCACGAGCCGGTGCCGTCGGACTAAGTGCAGAGTGCAGAGTGATGAGTGCAGAATGCAGAGTGTAGAGTGATGAATGATGAGAGCTACGCGGTCTTAATTCTGCACTCATCACTCTGCACTCTGCACTTTCTTCGGAGGTAGTTTGAGTGGCGCAAGGTAGGCGAGGGTGCGGGTGCGTGTTGGCGGCGCTGTTGGTCGTGCTGGCGGGCGGCGGCGTGGTCGGCTGGAAATTCCTGAAGCCGTGGTGGGAGGCGCGGCAGGCGCGGCAGTTGCCGCCCGCTTCGGGCAAGGAGTTGCAGGTTCACGTGCTCGACGTGGGCCTGGGCGACTCAATACTCGTCGTCGCGCCGTCGGGGAAGACCGTGCTCGTGGACGCGGGGCCGCCGGGCGCGGGCAAGAAGGTGCTCGAAGCTTTGAAGCGCGCGGGCGTTGAGCACCTCGATCTGTTCGTCGCCTCGAACGCGCACGCCGATCACGTCGGCGGGGCCGACGACGTGTTGAAGGCTTTGCCGGTCGGGCAGGTCGTCTACAGTGGAGTGCCGCAGACGACGCGCGAGTACGACGACTTTTTGAAGACCGTCCAGCAGAAGAAGGTCGAGCTTGTGAAGGCGCAGCCCGGCCAGACGGTTGACCTCGGCGACGGCGTGATCTTGCGCGTGCTCGCGCCGATTGAGCCGATGTTCGAGGCGAAGGATTTGGCCGCGGGCGGCAACGTGCCGAACGCCAACTCGGTCGTCATGCGTCTCGACTACGGCGCGTTCTCGATGCTTCTGGCGGGCGACGCCGAGGAGCAGACCGAGCGGCGCATGATGGAGAAGGGCGCGGACTTCGCGGCGGAAGTTTTGAAGGTCGCCCATCACGGCTCGAAGTACGCGACCAGTGCAGACTTCCTCAAGCGCGGCGGCTTCCACTGGGCCGTCATCTCGACGAGCGGCGACAACCGCTACGGCCTGCCCTCGCCGGAGACGCTCGAACGCCTGAAGGCCGCGGAGGTGAAGCTCTACCGCACAGACCTCGAAGGCGAGATCACAATCTCGACGCGCGGCCAGAAGGAGGACGTGAAGGTCGCGCCCGCGCGCGAGCCGAAAGCGGGCCAGGACATCTGGGCCGGCCTCCAAGGGCTTCGCGACGACTCCACGAAGCGCGGCTTCATAGACTACGGCGACCTTCCGCCCCCGCCCAAGCCGACGCCGGAGCGCGCCAACACGAACGCGAACCGGAACGCGAACAGCCGCGCGGGGGCGAGATGACAGTAAGAGCGATGCTCATTCGCGCGGAGGCGGCGGCAGACCGCGAGGCGGTCAGGGGCGTTAACGAGTCGGCGTTCGGTCGCCGGGAGGAGGCCGACCTGGTCGATGCGTTGCGGGAGAGAGCCAGCCCGCGCATCTCTCTCGTCGCGGAGGAGGGCGGGCGCGTCCTCGGCCACATCTTCTTCAGCCCCGTCGTCGTCGAGTCGGACGCGGGCGCGTGGGACGCGCTGGCGCTGGGGCCGATGGCCGTGCTTCCTGAGTCTCAAGGGCGCGGCGTCGGCTCTGGGTTGGTGCGCGAGGGTTTGAGTGAGTGCCTGCGGCTCGGCCACGAAGTGGTCTTCGTGCTCGGCCACGCGCGTTACTACCCGCGCTTCGGCTTCGCGCCCGCCGCGCCGAAGGGCATCAAGTGCGAGTTCCCTTCGCGCGTTGAAAATTTCATGGCCGTCGAACTCAGGCCGGGCGCGCTGGCGGGGCGCAAGGGTCTGGTCAGATACAGGCCGGAGTTCCGCGGCGTCTGAAGGCCGCGCGAGGGCACGACCGATAGCCTATGAGCAAATCAATCACCTACTCCGACGCGGGCGTCTCGATTGACGCGGCCAACGCGGCGGTCGAGCGCATCAAGCGGCTCGCGCGCGACACCTTCAACGCGCGGACGCTTTCCGAGATCGGCAGCTTCGGCGGCATGTTCGACGGCGCTTTTCCGGGCATGAGCGCGCCCGTGCTCGTCGCCTCGGCGGACGGCGTGGGCACGAAGCTAAAGATCGCCTTCATGACGGGCGTGCACGACACAGTGGGCCGCGACCTCGTCAACCACTGCACCAACGACATCCTCGTGCAGGGCGCGCGCCCGCTCTTCTTCCTCGACTACGTGGCGACGGGCAAGCTCTCGCCCGAAGTGATCGTCTCAATCGTCGAGGGCGTCGCGCGCGGCTGCCGCGAGAACGGCTGCGTGCTTCTGGGCGGCGAGACCGCAGAGATGCCCGGCTTCTACCCGTCGGGCGAGTACGACGTGGCGGGCTTCATCGTCGGCGTCGTCGAGCGCGAGCGCGCGATTGACGGCAGACGAGTCGCAGTGGGCGACGTACTGCTCGCGCTCCCCTCGGCGGGCCTGCACACCAACGGCTACTCGCTCGCGCGCAAGCTCTTCTTCGAGGTCGCCGGCTACAAGGTTGACACACATCTCGACGCGCTCGGCATGACCGTGGGCGAGGCGCTCTTGCAGCCGCACCTCAGCTACCTGCGCCCGCTCGAAGGCTTGCTCGACACGGGCGTCGTCAAGGCGCTCGCGCACATCACTGGCGGCGGCCTGCTTGAGAACATCCCGCGCGTGCTGCCCGAAGGCCTGGGCGTCGAGATCGAGCGCGGCACGTGGCCCGTGCTCCCCGTCTTCAAGGTCATGCAGGAGATCGGCAACGTCGCCGAAGCCGAGATGCACCGCACCTTCAACATGGGCGTCGGCATGGTCATCATCTGCGCGCCCGCAGATGCAGACACAGTCCGCTACCACTTCGACAGCCCCGGCCAATGTTACCGCATCGGTCGTGTCGTCGAAGGCGGGCGAGAAGTAACGCTGGTTTGAATTAAGGGCAGTAGCCCGACCGTCAGGGAGGTCGTCTCTGGAAGGCGAAAGGCGGAAGGATGAAGTGGATGCTGTTACAGTGTCTCCTTCATCCTTCATCCTTCATCCTTCATCCTTCATCCTTCATCCTTTCCCCCGCGCCCTCCCTCACGGTCGGGCTACTGCCTGTCAGCTTATGCGAATCGGCATTCTCATCTCAGGCCGCGGCTCGAACATGGTGGCCTTAGCCGACGCCGTGCGCGCGGGACGCGTGCCGGGCGCGGAGGTCGCGGTCGTCTTGAGCGACAAGGCGACGGCGGCGGGACTCGCGCACGCGCGCGAACGCCGGATAGAGACCGTCGTCGTCGAGCGCCGGGGCCGGACGCGCGAGGAGCACGAGTGCGAGATCATCGCCGTCTTGCGCGAGCGCGGCGTCGAGTTGGTGTGCCTCGCGGGCTACATGCGCCTGCTCTCGCCCTGCTTCGTCGCGGAGTTCCGCGCCTCGATTCTGAACATTCATCCGTCGCTGCTCCCCGCCTTCCCCGGCCTCGACGCGCAGCGCCAGGCCATAGAGCACGGCGTCCGCTTCTCCGGCTGCACAGTCCACTTCGTTGACGAGACTTTGGACGGCGGCCCCATCATCACCCAACGCGTCGTCCCCGTCCTCGACTCCGACACCGAAGACACGCTCGCCGCGCGCATCCTCGCCGAAGAGCACGAGGCTTACACGGAGGCGCTCGCGCTCGTCTGCTCCGGCGGCTACAAGATCGAAGGGCGGCGAGTGATTACTGTCAGAAAATTTAACAGGGATGGACAGGATGGACAGGATTAAGAAGCTCAGATTTGAGATTTCAAAACCGGACTCCGCCCTTCTGCCCTCTCCATCCTGTCTATCCTGTCCATCCCTGTTTATAATTCCCGCATGACGATTGACGAGCAGATGGCGTTTCTGCGTAAGGGCGCGGTCGAGGTCATCCGCGAGGAGGACTTGCGCGCGAAGCTGTTGAAGAGCGCGAAGACGGGCAGGCCCCTGCGCGTCAAGCTCGGCGCAGACCCGACCGCCCCGGACATACACCTCGGCCACACCGTCGTCATCCGCAAGCTCCGCCACTTTCAGGAACTCGGCCACACGGTCATCTTCCTCATCGGCGACTTCACGGGCCTCATCGGT
>JALZHC010000670.1:2111-3173 GCA_030914105.1 Acidobacteriota bacterium | reverse complement strand
TCCCAGATCCTCTCGACGCGGCTGCCCATCGCCTCGGCCGTGAGCGCGGCCTCCTCGGCGACGGGGATGTCGGAGGTGCCCGCGGTGACGACCATGACGGTGCCTGCGCCGCGCTCGGTGCGGTCGCGCATGACGCGGATCAGGCGCGCCGCCGGGTGCCACTCGGCCTCGGTGCAGACGTTGCGCACCTCGCCGTAGGTGCCCTCGTCCGTGCGCGTGACGAGCAGGTTGGGCGCGCGGCGCGCGAGCGCCTCGACGATCTCGACCACCTGCGCGCGCGTCTTCCCCGCCCCGAAGACGACTTCGGGGAAGCCCTGCCGCGCGGCCCGCGCGTGGTCAACGCGCGCGTGGCCGATGTCCTCGAAGTGCAGGTTCGAGATGCGCCGCGCGGCCTCGCCCTCGTCGAGTTCGCCCCGTTTGAAGGCGCGCAGCAGCCGCTCCAGTTCACGCAAGTCCATCACTTCTCATCTCCGGAGCGGGCATTCTAACATTCCCGCCCGCGCCGCTCGAAACGCGCACGCTTGCGCGCGTCGGACGCGGCCCGTAAGATTCAAGGTCGCCGATATGGAACTGACAGTCGCAATCACCGGCGCGTCCGGCTCGGTCTACGCGCGGCGCACGCTCATGCACATGGCCGCGAGCGGCGCGGTCGAGCGCGTGAACCTCGTCATGTCGCGCTCGGCCCTCGTCGTCGCGCGCGTCGAGACGGGCGCACGGATTGAAGAGGGCGACGTGCGTGCCGTCAACGAGTGGGCGGGACTCGCCGCCGACTCGAAGCTGATACAGTTCCAACGGCTCGACAACATGGCCGCGAAGCCTTCTTCGGGGTCGCACCCGCAGGCCGGGATGGTCGTCGTGCCGTGCTCGATGGGCACGCTCGGCGCGATAGCTTCGGGCGCTGGCACGAACCTGATCCACCGTGCGGCGGACGTGACGTTGAAGGAGGGCCGACGGCTCGTCCTCGTCGTGCGCGAGACGCCTTACAACGCCATCCATCTTGAGAACATGCTCCGGCTCGCGCACGCCGGCGCGCGCATACTGCCGGCGAGTCCGGGCTTCTAC
>JALZHC010000670.1:0-2101 GCA_030914105.1 Acidobacteriota bacterium | reverse complement strand
CCACCGCCCGCAGACCATCGAGCAGTTGGTTGACCACCTCGTCTTCCGCATCCTCGACCAGTTCGCCATCCCGCACACGCGCGCGACGAGTTGGAGGGGCGATGAGGCGTAAGGTAATAATCGGCGGCGGCGACGCTCTGGCCGCTGCCTTCGCGTGCTTCCGCAACGAGCGGCCTCCCGAACGCTGGAGGAGAGGGGTGAGACTCAAGAGAATCTTCAACAGCCGCGCTGGCAACTGCCGGACGCGCCTCTGGCTGCTGCTCATGGTCGCGGCGTGCGCGGCGACGGCTTCGGGGCAGGCGACGCGCCGCGTCGTCGTGGAGACGAACTCCTCGCTGCTAAACTACCCGGTCGAGTTGGTCGGGGCGGAAGTGGCGGGCGGGGCGCACGACTTCGCGGAGGGCGAGCCGGGAAGGCTCGTCGCCGCCTTCGAAGCGCCCGACGATTGGCTGCGACGCTTCACCCTCAAGCTCAGAAACAAGACCGACAAGACGATTCTCAGCGCGACGCTCAACGGCTCGCTCGCGGTCGGCGAAGATGGCGAGATACCGATGGGCTTCGAGCTGCGTTTCGGTCAGGAGCTTGACGAGTCGGCGTTCACGGGCAGGCCCCCGCGCGGCGTGCCCGGCCACCTCTCGCCGGGCGAGACGGGGGGCGCGAGCTGGTCTGAAGCGGAGTACGCGGAGATGGAGAAATTCCTCTCGCTCAAGCACAGGGTCTCCGACTACCGAAGGATGCGAATCTCCCTGCAGGATGTTCGCTTCGACGACGGAACGGTCTGGACTATCAACGGACTTTTCCGCATCGACTCGCTCGACCCGCGCAAGTGGACGCCCGTTGATAAACAGCCGAAGAGCGCCGCCCCGGAGCCTGAGCTGAAAGCCGGCGAGCGAATCGTCGAAGTTTCTTCCTTTAAGAATGAGTCCGACCCATACGTTATTGAAATCACAGGGATCGAGGTCGCTGGTCGCCCCATTACGCCCGGACGACCATTCGCGGCCGGCGACGACTGGCTGCTCGGCTTGACGGTGCGCGTCAAGAACGTTTCCGCCAAGCCGATCACTTACCTGCAACTCAGCCTCTCTTTCCCGGAGGCACACTATCACAGCGGCGGCGTCGGCTACACGCTCCGCTACGGCAGGAACGGGGCCGGCGTCGAACGCGACGCGCCCGACGCAAAGCTGCTTGCGCCCGGCGAAGAGGCGTTGATGATTTTTACGGGCGGGGAGTTCTATACCTTCAAGAGTTTCGCGGAGCGTCTGAGCGGCGGCTTCGACTTCCACAGGCTGCGCCTCGGCACGGCCTTCGTCAGGTTCGAGGACGGCACGCGTGCGAACGTCATCAACCCTGCGCGCGCGCAGAAACCGACCCCGCCTCCTGTGAAGAATAATTAAGGCATGAGCCAGGTGTGGACGAGAGGCGAATACGAGATAAGCTGCGAGCGCTCGCGGCTCGACCTCGCAGTCGTTCAACGCTACATCAGCGAGGAGAGCTACTGGGGCAAGGGGCGCTCGCTTGAGGTCGTGCGCCGTTCGGTCGAGAACTCTCTGCCGTTCGGCGTCTATCGCGGCGCGGAGCTGGTCGGGTTCGCACGCGTCGTGACCGACTACGCGACGTTCGGTTGGGTGGCCGACGTCTTCATCCTCGAACCGCACCGCGGGCGCGGTCTGTCGAAGTGGCTGATGGAGGTCATCCTCTCGCACCCGGACTTGCAGGGCTTCCGCCGCTGGGTTCTGGCGACGAAGGACGCGCACGAACTCTATCGGCGCTTCGGCTTCGAGGAGCTGCGCCGGCCCGAACGCTGGATGGAGCGGCCCGACCCGAACATGGCCGAGTCGCCCGACTACTGGGGGCCGCGCTGAACTTCACCCTTTACCGGAAGCCGCGTTGACTTTGCCTTTGGCGCAACGCCACGCGCGCCGCGCGGTTTGGCAATTTGCCAGCGATGCGCCGAGTCCGTGGCTGTTTCTGCGAGCGCGCCGCGAGATTTCGTGGGCGTCCTGGCTGGCCTGACTTTTGCTTTTGAACTGAACTGAGATGGCTACCGCCGCGAGCAACATCCGCACGACGCTCGAAATGATCAAGATCGAGCACACGCTCT
>JALZHC010000669.1 GCA_030914105.1 Acidobacteriota bacterium | reverse complement strand
CACCTGCGCGCCGTCTGAGGCGTTGTCGAGGAGGATGAGCGCGCGCTTGCCTTCGAGGACGCTGCGGTAGAGGCGCGGCAGTTCTTCCGTGTCGTCGGGCAGGCGTTGTTCGAGGCCGACGAAGGCGCGGATACAGGAGGCGAGCGCGTCGGCGGGGTCACGCGGGCGTTCGTCCGTGCCGCGCATGTCGAGGACGAGTTGGGCGTCGGGGTAGGTGTCGCGCAGGCGTTCGGCGACGTAGAAGGAAAGCTCTGTCTTGCCGATGCCGCCCATGCCGCTGATGCCCGTGATGGCGGCGCTCTTGCCGCCGCGCAGCGTCGTGAGCAGTTCGTCAATCTCTTTCTCGCGCCCGACGAAGTCGCCAACGGGCGCGCGGAGTTGATGCAGAGTCGGGATGATAGGCCGCGGCGCTTCCTGGACAATCTTGTTGCCCTGCACCACGTCTCCCTCCGCGTGCTCCACGACGACGTTATCGTCGCCCGTAACGGCGAGGTTATCGTCCCCGCTGAACGCGACCGCGCGCGCGCCCGAAGCGACGTTGAAGCCCGCGCGTTGCAACCGCGTCAAGAGGTCTCGGTTGAGTGCGCTCAAATCTTTGACGGCGTCGAGCAACGCCTGCGCGTCGGCGCGCGGGAGTTCGCCGCGGAGCGCGCTTTGCAGTTTTGGCGTGAGGTAGTTGTCGAAGAGCCAGCGGTGGAGGTCTCCGGTGAGTTTGGCGGCGAGGTCGTCGGGATTCTTGAAGGTGCTGATGTCGTGGTCGCGTGTGAGGTCGGCTTTCAGGGCGTCGAGTTTGGCGGTTTGCGCGGGGTCTTTCTCGCGCAAGTCGGCGGGGATGGTCGCGTCGTCTTTGAAGTAGATGAGGCAGGGCAGGCCGCGGGAGCGTGCGCGCCTGTATTCTTCTTCGGTGATGCCGGAGCCGTAGCGTGCGGCGAAGAGGCCGACGTAGAGGAGGCTTCGGTCTACTTCGTCGAGCGAGGCGCGTCGCGTCGTCGCGTCGCGGCTGCCGAAGTATTCCATGCCGACGAACTTGGTCGCGCGCAGGCGTTGGATGGAGGCTTCGACGGCCTTGCGCTCAGGCTCAAGGTCGAGCCAGGTGGAGCTGACGAAGACGGGGACGGTTTGTATCGGTAGAGGCATCGGTGACGCTCCTCCGTCGGAACAGGATGAGGGCCGCGGCTCGCGCGGGGTAATAATAGAACTCGCGGCGTCGCGCGGGGGCAACAATACAATCGGAAGGGCCGCGTGTAAATATCTCCGGCACGGGCGCGACACGAAAGAAGGTAGCCGGACGTTTCAGGTCTGGCTACCTTCTTGCTGCGCCTGCGGTGTTGAGAAACGATGTGCTGCGCCTACGGCGTTGAGCAACGATGGGAGCCGACGCGGAAGTTCTAACTGCTGCGGAAGTCTCCAGCCGGCGCGGAAGCACTCAACTGCGGAAGTCAGGGTCTATTCAATCTTGAGCATAAAGCGTCAAAGATTCAACGCCGCAGGCGCAGAGAACGCAGAGGGGGCGCAGAGAGTCATAACAGCTCAACCCTCTGCGCTTCCTCTGCGTCCTCTGCGGTGAATAACCCGTGCTCAATACTCAAGAATGAATAGACCTTGTACGGAAGCACTCAACTATCGCGGGAGGCTTCAGCCTGCGCGGGACTCCTCAATCTGCGCGCGTGGGTCAGAATCCAAGTCCGGTGAGGTAAGTCGTCATCGCCTGCCGCCCGGCCTCGATGAGCGCGTCGAGACGCTCCTGCGTCATGTCGAACTCGGTCGTCCCGTAACCCATCGCGGGCAGACGGCAGACCTCGCGCTCGTGCATGCCGATCTCGGCCTTGTCCTGCGCGCCGGTCATCGTGTCCACGAGGCGACCGACGCGCTGGATCGAGCGCAGGTCGCTGATCTTGTGCGGCGGCCTGGCCGTCTGCGCGGCCCCCGCTACGGGCAGGTTCTCGTCTATGAGCAGGCCGAGGCTGCCGGCGGCGTTCGGGTCTGTATCGCCCATGATGTCCTGCAAATCTACGGGGGCAGGGTCGGCGACGAGGTGAATCGGGAAGTTCGAGAGCACGCCGCCGTCCACGATGATGTTGCCGCCGCCCGCGGCGCTCAGCTTGTCGCGCCCCCTGTACTGCCCCCAGGCGGCCTGCCACACGACCTCGCGCCAGACGAAGGGGATGCTCATCGACATCCGCACGGCCCACTCGACGGGCACGCCCGGCGCGGTGCGGTGGTTCAGGACGAGCATCTCCACGTCGGTCGTGTCGGTGGCGACGAGCAAGAGGTCGACGCCCTTCTGCGCGAACATGTCGGCGAGCGTCGCGCCTTCCGAGACGCCCTTGGCCGCCAGCTTCTCGCGCACCCATGCGAGGAACTTCTGCCCCGCGAAGAAGCCGCCGCACTCGTTGAAGCTGAAGAGCTGGCGGTAGTGCGGCCCGTGCATGAAGACGTGGACGAGGTACTCGTCTATGTGGAACCAGTTGGGCAGCGGAATCTCCTCGAAGGCCTCCATCGTAGCGCTCTGCATGATCTCTTCCTTCGAGAAGTCGGACTCCTGCGGCACGTCCATGAAGGAGGAGAAGCGCGGCCTGCCGTCGGGGAGCTTCTCGTTGACGGCGTCGAGCATCTCTTCCGGCGTGTAGCCGGCGGCCAGAAGGGTCGCCGTGATGGCCCCGGCGGAAGTGCCGATGAGCCTGCGGGTCTTCAGTCCCGCCGCGGAGAATACTTCGAGCGCGCCGACGAAGACCGAGCCTTTCGCGCCGCCGCCCTCGAAGACGAGATCGTATGTGTCGAGTGCCATTGTCGTCCTCCCTTGCAGCCGACTACTTTACATCCGTTTATGTTGCGCGGGGGCGAAACGTTTCGGCGGCGTCGGCGAACGTTTGAAGGGGCCGGAAGGCCGTCGCTGCAAAACGGCCCGCCCCGTCCTGTCGTTTTCCCGCGCCCGTCTGCCTGGTCTTGCTTGCCGCGCGCTTCGGTTTCTGGTACACAAAGCAACCAAGGCCAGGCGAACCGAAAGCAGCATCAACCAGAGGGCCGTGCGCGGCGCTCCCACGCCGGCGGCGGCCCGGAGTTCGGACGGAAGGGGTTTTAAAGCAAGCCATGTCTTCGGCCACGACCAACATCGAGTCTGTGCTCCACGAGGAGCGCGTCTTCCCGCCGCCCGCGGAGTTCGCGGAGCGCGCG
>JALZHC010000668.1 GCA_030914105.1 Acidobacteriota bacterium | reverse complement strand
CTACGATGCGCTGGTCAAGGAGATCAGCGAGACGCAGAAGGTCGCCGACCAGAAGGCCATCGCCGCCAAGGCCGACCAGGCCGAGCAGCTCAAGACCGAGATCGAGCGCAAGCAGCAGGACGGCCAGAAGGCTCTGGAGAAGCGCGCGCAAGACCTGCTCGGCCCCGTGCAGCAGGACATCAGCAACGCGATTTTGGCGTTTGCGCGCGCGCGCGGCATCTCGGTCGTCTTCGACCTCAGCAAGCTCGGCAACGTCGTGATGCTCGTCAACGAGAAAGACCCGATCAACATCACCGACGCTTTCATCGCCGACTACAACCAGCGCAACCCGGCCTCGACGGCCTCGACCGCGCCGGCCACGCCGGGCAGGCCGTAACGGTTAAAGCCGTAAATCGTGAATCGTAAATCGTGAATAGTGGCTGAGCGCCGCCGGCACGCGCGCGGCGTCGGCCTCCCGCGGCGCGCAAAAAGCGGCCAAGACTATTGACGATTTACGATTCACGATTTACGGTCTTCTTTTATGGAGACGGTTCTCGACACGCAGGCCATCCAGCGGATTCTGCCGCACCGCTATCCCTTCCTGCTCGTTGATCGCATCGTCGAGCTGACCGAGGGCGTGCGCATCGTCGGCATCAAGCAGGTCACGGCGGGCGAGCCTTTCTTTCAGGGCCACTTCCCCGGCGCGCCCGTCATGCCGGGCGTCCTGATCGTCGAGGCGATGGCGCAGGTCGGGGGCATCTACGCGCTCCAGCAGATCGAGGGGCGCGAGCGCAAGCTCGTCCTCTTCAGCGGCATCGACAACTGCCGCTTCCGCCGCCCCGTCACGCCCGGCGACACGCTCACCATCACGGTGACGCCGCTCCGGGTGGGTGGGCGCGTCCAGAAGATGCACGGCGAGGCGCGCGTCGAAGGCCAGCTCGCCGCCGAGGCCGACATCATGAGCGTCGTCGTTGAACGCGACGCGGTGAAATGAGAAAGAGGTCAGAGGTCGGAGGTCAGAGGTCAGTGAAAGCAGGATGCCTTTACTAACCTCTGACCTCCGACCTCTGACCTCTTTAACGATTCTGATGTCCGTCCACGTTCACCCGTCCGCCGTCGTCAGCCCGCGCGCCGAACTGGGCGAGGGCTGTCACGTCGGGCCTTTCTGCACGGTCGGCGAAGAGGTGCGGCTCGGCGCGCGCGTGCGCCTGGAGTCGCACGTCGTCGTTGACGGGCGCACCGAGATCGGCGAAGACACGCACGTCTTTCCCTTCGCCTCCGTGGGACTCGCGCCGCAGGACTTGAAGTACCGCGGCGAGCCTTCGGAGACGCGCCTGGGCAAGAGAAACCGGATTCGCGAGTTCGTCACCGTCCACCGCGGCACGGAGGGCGGCGGGATGATAACTTCAATCGGCGACGACTGCCTCCTCATGGCGCAGTCGCACGTCGCGCACGACTGTCTGCTCGGCGACGGCGTCATCATGGCGAACGCCGCCACGCTCGCCGGCCACGTCCGCGTCGCCGACGGCGCGAACGTCGGCGCCTACTCCGGCGTCCACCAGTTCTGCCGCGTCGGGCGCGAGGCATACGTCGGCGGCTACTCGGTCGTCGTCAAAGACGCGCTCCCCTTCGCGCTCACGGTCGGCAACCACGCGCGCTGCTACGGCCTGAACACCGTCGGCATGAAGCGCCGCGGCTACCCGCCGCAGACCATCGAGGCGCTGCACCACGCCTTCCGCCTCCTGCTCTCCTCGAAGCTCAACACCACGCAGGCCGTCGCGCGCATCCGCGAAGAGATCGAGGACTCGCCCGAAGTCGCCGAACTCGTCCGCTTCATCGAGACCTCGCAGCGCGGGGTCGTCAAATAAAAGCCGTGAATCGTGAATCGTAAATCGTGAATAGTTTCTGAGCCGTTACCGGCCTGGGCGGTCAACCGTAAGGCCGCCGGGCAGGCGGCTGTTTACGATTTACGATTTACGATTTACGATTGACGAGCTTATGCGTCTCGGACTCATCGCGGGCAACGGCAAGTTTCCCTTCCTCGTCATCGAGGGTGCGCGGCGCGCGGGCGCTGAGGTCGCCGTCGCGGCCATCAAGGAAGAGACCGACCCGGCCATCGAGCGCGTCGCAGACCGCCTGACGTGGGTCGGCGTCGGGCAGCTCGGTCGCATGATTCGCTTCTTCAAGCGCGAGGGCGTGGAGAAAGTGATCATGGCGGGTCAGGTCAGGCACGTGCAGATTTTCAGCGGCGCGATGCCGGACGTGCGGATGCTCCGGATGCTGCTCAGCTTGCCGCGCCGCAACACCGACGCGCTCATCGGAGGCGTCGCCGCCGAGCTTGCGCGCGAGGGCATCGAGCTGATTGACTCGACCTACTTCCTGCAAGACCACCTGCCCGCGGAGGGCGTGCTCACGCGCCGCGCGCCCGACGAGCGCGAGCGCGGCGACATCGCCTACGGCCTCGAAGTCGCGCGCGAGATCGCGCGTCTCGACCTCGGCCAGACCATCGTCGTGCGCTCGCGCGCCTGCGTCGCGATTGAAGCGATGGAGGGCACGGACGCGACCATCAGGCGCGCGGGCACGCTCGCGCGCGGGCGACTGACCGTCGTCAAGGTGGCCAAGCCCGGCCAGGACATGCGCTTCGACGTGCCCGTCGTCGGCATCCCAACGGTTGAAGCCATGACCGAGGCCGGCGCGACCTGCCTCTGCGTCACCGCCGGCAAGACGCTCCTCTTCGACCGCGAAGAGATGCTGCGCCTCGCAGACCACCGCCGCCTCACTGTCGTCGCCGCCCCGCCCGCCTGAGGGCGATTGCGGATTTCGGATTTCGGAATGCGGATTAACGGAGCATGAGAGCCGCGCTCTCTTCAATCCCCATTCGACCCCGTGCTCTCTTCAACCCGCATTCAAGTCCGCCGTCTCAATCGCGCCGCGTTTTTCAATCCGCAGTCCGCAATCCGAAATCCGCAATCAAACGTGTGGCGGTTTTGAGGCGGCGAGCACAAATGCCACAGTGAAGCGGGCGCGGCGCGGCGCGCGCGTGCGAGAAAAGAGGCGAAAAACGGGGAGCTGGCGGCGCGCTCGAATGGCACGTGCGTTGCGACCGTCGCCGTGCGAGAAGTGAGACGAGGCGCTGCCGGGCAAGGTTCGCCGGCGGGCCTGCCGCGAAATCGAAGTTAAGCTGACCGACAATCCCGC
>JALZHC010000127.1 GCA_030914105.1 Acidobacteriota bacterium | reverse complement strand
AGAATATGCGGTGCGGAAAACATCGCGGCGGCGTGCCGTCGCTATGCCGCGCAACCGGGGCTCGCGTTGGCGGCGGTCGGTATTCGTCTCCGAGAATGAATAGACCCTGGTTCAGAATAAGATTGACTTGAGGGTGGGATATCTATATATTCTCCTCTCACCTCGTGGGCTTTAACTTGGTTGGTAAAAAGATGTACCCCCGCATCCTCATTAACATTCATCATCCAAACCGACGAGCCAGGGTTCGGCCGGTACCTGATTCTCATTAAGTCTCGCTCATTTCCGCGGGTGATTGTCGATACTGTTTTCGCGCATCACCCGGCTTCAGACGGGCAAGTCTAAGAGGAGCGGTTGTGGACCTCATGAGCGGTAGTCAGCCACAGTCGAATGGGTCGCCTCATGCCATGCCTCTCGTGAGCTGTATTATGCCGACACGCAACCGGCGGCGCTTCGTCGGCCAGGCGATCTGGTATTTCCTGCGACAGGACTACCCGCATAAAGAGCTGATCGTGCTGGACGACGGCGAGGACGGCGTCGCCGACCTCATACCCGCCGACGAGCGCATCCGCTACGTGCGCCTCGAACGGGTGCTGTCGCTCGGTGCCAAGCGCAACCTCGGCTGCGGGCTGAGCCGCGGCGAACTCATCGCGCACTGGGACGACGACGACTGGATGGCCGCCCACCGGCTCCGTCTTCAGGTCGCGCAGCTCGTCGAGCACGACGCCCACGCATGCGGCACGCGCGACGTGCTCTACTACTGGCCCGACGCCGGCGAGGCTTGGCTCTATCGCTACCCCGAACAGGAGCGGCCGTGGCTGGCTGGCTGTACCCTGCTCTATCGCCGCGAAGCATGGGCCGAGCACCCTTTCCCCGAAATCAACGTCGGCGAGGACAGCGCCTTCGTCCGACAGTTCCTGCCTGAACGCCTGCACGCCGCGCCCGATCCTTCCTTCTATGTCGGGCTGATTCACTCCGGCAACACGGGCGCGAAGAACCTGCGCGACCCGCGCTGGCAGCGCCGCCCGCTCGATGAGGTCAGCCGGCTGCTCGCCCTCGATAGCACTTTCTACGCGGGCTTGAGCAAAGGCGCTTCACACACAGAGGCCATGCGGCCGCGCCCGCACGCGCCGGTCAGCGTCGCCGCGAACTTCGATGTCTTCAGCGGCTACGGGAGCATGGCTGAATACCTCGTGCTCGGCATGTCGCGCGCCGGGGCGTGCGTTAACGTCGTGCCGCTCAGCGTGGACGCGCGCGGCATGTCGGATGAGTTTCAGAAGCTGCTGCGCGCCTCCAGGCCCTTCGCGGGCGGGCCGGTGATCTACTTCTCCTGGCCGCGCGCCGACGTGAAGCGGTTCCGCGCCGCTGGCGACCTCTTCATCAATACCATGTGGGAGAGCGGCCGGCTGCCGAAGGGTTGGGCCGAGATGATGAACGACGCCCGCGCCGTCATCGTGCCGACCGAGTTCGGCGCGCGCGTCTGCCGCGAGAGCGGCGTGACCGCCCACGTCGAGGTCATCCCCGAAGGCATCGACCCGGAGGTCTATCACTACCTTGAGCGCCCGGAGCGCCCCGGCCTGACGACCCTGACCGTCGGCCCCATCAACGACCGCAAGCACGTGCTCAAAGGTGTCGCGGCGTGGGAGGCGGCCTTCGCCGCCGACCCCGAAGCGCGGCTGATCATCAAGACGCAGTACAACTATCAGAACTACGTCCCCGACGACCCGCGCATCAGCTACGTGGACACGGTCGAGACGACGCGCGGCATCGCACACTGGTACCAGAAGGCCGACGTGCTGCTGGCGCTCGGCAACGAGGGCTTCGGCCTGCCTCTGGTCGAGGGGATGGCTACGGGGCTGCCGGTCATCGCCCTGAACTCGGAGGGCCAGCAGGACGTTTGCCGCGAGGCGCGCGACCTTCTGCTCCCGGTCGATCCCGTCGAGTGGCGGGTCTACCACAACAACGCCTTCGGCCCTTGCGGGCTGCGCGGCGTCCCTTCGGTGGAGGATGTCGCGGCGCGGCTGCGCTGGGTTGCGCGCCACAGGGACGAGGCGCGCGCGATGGGGCGCGCGGCCTCGGAGTGGGCGACGAAGCACCGCAGCGTGTGGGACAAAGGGCCGGCCGTGCTGGACGTGCTCGAAAGCCGCGTCCGCTCGCCCCGGCCCCTGCGCCGCGTGAACACTCTCTGGGCGCCGAGCTGGCAAGGCAAGTGCGGCATCGCCGAGTACACGGCCAAGCTCGCGCGCGAGCTTCCGGCGGCGAGGGCCGTCGGGCAGTGGCCCAACCTGGGAGGCGTGCGGCTTTTGCACATCCAGCACGAGTTCTCTCTCTTCGACAACGCGGAGCTGACGAGGCGCGTGCGCGAGGCGCAAGCAGGGGGCGTGCCCGTCGCCGTCACCGAGCACAGCGTGACGCGCGAGACGAACGCCTGGGAGCGCGACGCCGACGCGCTGCTGGCGCTGACCTCGCGCGGGGCGGAGATGCTGCGCGCGCGCTGGCCCGCCAAGACCGTGCAGATGATTCCGTGCGGCTGCCCGACGTGGTTCCCCGCGCGCAAGCGTCGGCGCGGGCGGGTCATCGGCGCGTTCGGGTTCCTGGAGCAGCACAAAGGCTTCTGGAAACTCCTGGAAGTGCTGCGCGGGCTACCAGGCTCGGAGCTGCTCCTGTTCAGCTACGCGAAGCCCGGCGCGGCGTGGCTGGAGCAGCGCTGGTCTCAGTCCTCGGCCGGGCTGCCCGTGCGCCGCGAGAGCGGCTACCTCCCGGACGAAGTGATCGCGCGGCGGCTGGCCGCCGCGGCGGACGTTTTGGTCTTCTGGTACGAGCAAGTCGAGCAGGCTTCGGCGAGTAGCGCCGTGACGGTCGGTCTGGCGACCGGCGTGCCAGTGCTCACCTCGTCAACGGACTGGTTCCAAGACCTGCGCGACGCCACTTACCAGCCCCCCGACCTGACAGAAGGCGTGCAGCGTCTCATCGAGGACACGGCCCTGCGAGAGCAACTGACGGCGGCGGCGCGCGACTACTGCCACGAGCACAGTTGGCCCAAGACGGCTGAGCGCCACCTGTCACTCTGGCGTTCACTGGAAGCGCATCACTAAAGAAGGAGGCATCCATGCCAGTTAACTACACCTACCCCGGCGTGTACGTCGAGGAGATTCCGAGCGGCGTCCATACCATCACCGGGGTCAGCACTTCGGACACGGCCTTCGTCGATTTCTTCGCGCGCGGGCCGGTGGACGAGGCGACCCGCATCACCAGCTTCGCCGACTTCGTGCGCGTCTTCGGCGGACTCGACACACGGAGCGAGGCGAGCTACGCCATCCAGCAGTTCTACCTGAACGGCGGCAGCGTCGCCTGGGTGGTGCGCGTCGCCAGCGACCCGGCCACGGCCGACCTCACGCTCGCGGGCGGCTCCCCGACCCAGGACGCGCTCGTGGTGGAGGCAGCCAACCCCGGAAGTTGGGGCAACAACCTCCAGGTCGCCGTTGACCGCGACCCCAAGAACCTCGACCCGCGTGATGCCGCGAACCTCTTCAACCTGCTCGTGCGCGAGGTGGCGACCACCGGCAACACGCAGACGGTCGTCAACACCGAGACGCACCGCAACCTCAGCATGAGCAAGCTCAACTCGCGCTACGCCATCGACGTGGTCAACGACGCCTCATCGCTCGTCCGTTTGAAGACCGCCGGCGGGATGCCCGGAACCCTGCCGGACTCCACGGGCGTTGACTCGAAAGGCAACCCCGTCTTCCTCAGCCTCGGCGTCGCGCCCAGTCAGAGCGGCGGCGACGGCGTCGAGCCGGGCAGCAGCAACTGGGCCGGCGCGGCCGGCGCGGCGGCCATCACGGGCGGCGGCGTCGAGAAGAAGGGCTTCTACGCGCTTGAGGCCATCGCGCCCTTCGTCTTCAACATCCTCTGCCTGCCTGCTGCGGCCGGACTCTCCGACGCCAGCATGAAGAGCGTCTACGACGACGCGTCGGCCTTCTGCGAAGATAAGCGCGCCTTCCTCATCGTGGACATCCCGCGCGGCATCGACACGCCGAAGAAGATGATCGACTGGCTCGACAGCGGCACCAACTCCAACGCCATCACCCGCGGCAAGAACGCCGCCGTCTACTTCCCCCGCCTCCTGATGGCCGACCCGCTCAGCGAGAACCGCCTGCGCGACGTGGGGGCGAGCGGGACGATGGCCGGCGTCTACGCGCGCACGGACTCGACGCGCGGCGTCTGGAAGGCACCCGCGGGCACGGACGCGAGCCTGCTCGGCGCGAGCCTTGCCGTCAAGCTCACAGACCTCGAAAACGGCGCGCTCAACCCGCTGGGTATCAACGCGCTACGGAACTTCCCCATCTTCGGCAACATCGGCTGGGGCGCGCGCACGCTCGAAGGCGCAGACCAGCAGGCCAGCGAGTGGAAGTACATCCCCGTGCGCCGCACGGCCCTCTACATCGAGGAGAGCCTCTTCGAGGGCTCGAAGTGGATCGTCTTCGAGCCGAACGACGAGCCGCTGTGGGCGCAGATTCGCCTGAACTTCGGCGCGTTCATGCACAACCTCTTCCGCCAGGGCGCCTTCCAGGGCACGACGCCGAAGGACGCCTATTTCGTCAAGTGCGACAAAGAGACCACGACGCAGAACGACATCGACCGCGGCGTCGTCAACATCCTCGTCGGCTTCGCGCCGCTCAAGCCCGCCGAGTTCGTCGTCATCAAGATTCAGCAGATGGCCGGCCAGATCGAAGTTTAAAGGAGGCGACTCATGGCCCAATTCAGCGTCAACGCGCAGCGTTTCGATCCCTACAAGAACTTCAAATTCCGCGTCAAGTGGGACGGCAAGTACGTCGCGGGCATCAGCAAGGTCGGCGGCCTCAAGAGGACGACGGAGGTCGTCAAGCACAGGGAGGGCGGCGACCCGAGCAGCAGCCGCAAGTCGCCGGGCCGCAGCGATTACGACGCCATCACGCTCGAGCGCGGTGTGACCCACGACACGGAGTTCGAGAAGTGGGCCAACAAGGTCTGGAACTTCGGCTCCGGCCTCGGCAGCGAAGTCTCGCTCAAAGACTTCCGCAAGGACATCATCATCGAACTCTACAACGAGGCCGGCCAACTCGTCATCGCCTACAAGGTCTTCCGCTGCTGGGTCTCGGAGTACCAGGCGATGCCCGACCTCGACGCCAACGCTAACGCCGTCGCCATCCAGCACATCAAGCTGGAGAACGAGGGCTGGGAGCGCGACTACGACGTGACCGAGCCGAGCGAGCCGTCGTTCACCGAGCCGGCGACATAAGGCCATGCGCGCTCTAAGTGCGGATGAGATCATCCGGGTCTGGGAGCTGGGCCACGGGCAGGACGCGGCTGCGCGCGCCGTCACTCTCCTGGCCGCGGCCTTGCCGGGGAAGGGGCGAGAAGAGTTGTGGCGCATGAGCCTGGGCCGGCGCAACGCGCACCTGCTCGCCGCGCGCGTTCAGCTCTTCGGCCCGGAGCTGAACGCGTTCGCGGAGTGCCCCGACTGCGGCGACGCGATGGAGTTCACCCTGGGCGCGGGCGCGCTCGCCGGCGCGGGCACGCCCGACGCGCCCGACGCGGAGTTCGACCTTGAGGCCGAAGGCTACGCCCTGCGCTTCCGCCTGCTCGACAGTCTCGACCTGAGGGCCGCGGCCGAGGGCGCGGATGTCGGCGCGGCGCGGGGGCTGCTTGTCGGGCGCTGCGTGCTTGAGGCGCGTCGCGGCGAAGAGAGCGTGGCCGCTGGAGAGTTGCCGGAGGCGGTCGTCGAGCGCCTGGCGGCACGACTCGCCGAGTGCGACCCGCAGGCAGAGGTGTTGGTCGAGCTGACCTGCCCCGCCTGCGAGTCGCGTTGGCAGACGGCCTTCGACATCGCTTCGTTCTTCTACACGGAGGTCAGCGCGCAGGCCCGCCGGCTGCTGCGCGAGGTGCACGCGCTGGCGCGCGCTTACGCTTGGCGCGAGGCAGACATCCTCTCGATGAGCGCGCGCCGCCGCCGCTACTACCTGGAGATGTTGGGCCAATGAGCGACTTCCTGGAGAGAGTTTCGCGAATGGCGCTCGGCCTGACGCCTGCCGTCCGGCCGCTCGTCGTCTCGCGCTACGCGCCCGGCCCGCACACGGCCTTGCCGGAGACTCTCCTGACGGCGGAGCATCAACAGCCGGAAACTACGTCACATGCTCCGCCGGCCCACGCCGCGGAAAGTCTCTCGCCCCAGCGGCCTTCATCTTCAACCGTCGCGCCGCTCGCGGGCCGTGCTCCGGGGCAAGCCGCGGCCGTGCGCGCGCGGCGCGAAAGGGCGGCACACTTCTCGCCGGATGCAGGCGCGAACGAAGCCGCGCACTCGACCCCGCTTCAACCGGACAACGCCGGCACGGCCGAAGCGACGCCTCTCGGAACGACGCCTCTCGGAGCGACGCCTCCGGCAACACCTCTCGACGCGCCGTTGTCGGTCACGCCTTACGACGCGCCGTTGTCCGACGCGTCTTACGATGTGCAGTTGTCGGACGCGCCTTACGACGCGTCGGCTTCAAGAGTCAGCGTGCCTCTAGACACGCGAGACGCGTTCGGGCCGGGAGAAGGTGATGTTACCGAGCCGGCTGAAGAGGTGACGACTCGCGCGGCGTCCGTCCCGTCGGAAGGCGCGTCCGAAGGCTTCAGTCAAACGGGACGGGCGCAGACAAATCAAACGGGAGGAGCGCAGACGCGCGCGCCGCTGCCCGCTGTAGAGTTCGCGCCGCCGCCCGCCGCAGAGTTCGTGCCACTGCCCGCCGCAGAGTTCGCGCCGCAGCCTGACGCAGAGTTCGTGCAGTCGCCGCATCAGGACGTAATACGTGCGCGGGGTGCCGTTCATGATTCGCCGCCCGCCGCAGAGTTCGAGCAGTCTTCGCCCGCCGCCATTTATGAAGAGAGTTATCCCGCGGCGGAGTCTGAAAGGCGCATACACGTAGCAAGCGACGCGAGCGGTGCTTCATCTGATAGGCCGGACGCCGCAGGCACTTCGGCTCCTGCGTCAGCGTCCCGCCGCGTCTCGCCCGCCCCGCCCGCCGCGGATGCAGTAAGTCGGCACGCGCGTGTGCCGGACGCAGTGGCGGCGGCGCAAGATAGTTTCGCCGCCGGCGAAGACGCGCCACGCGCGGAAAGCATCGCTCGCACGGAAAGCGAACTTCTCGCCAAAGGCACCACCCGCGCTGAAAGTACCAAAAGCGCCGAAAGTATTACTCGCGCTGAAAGTATTACTCGCACTGAAAGCATTACTCGCGCTGAAAGTACCAAAGGTACCGGAAGCATTACTCGCGCGCGTGAAGACGAGCGAACCTCACATGTGACTCCAATCCTGATGCCGGAGCCGACTGAGAAAAGGCGCACACCGGAAGACGGCTTCGAGCACAGACGCGATCAGGAAGGCGGCTCCGCCGAGGTCTTAAGTTACGAGCCTGAGATAGAAGTGCGCGAGCCGGGCGCGGCCTCGTCGTCGCGTGCGGGCGAGTTCGGATCGCCCTACGGCTACGACGGCCCGCGCCGCGCAGCAGCACGGCCGCTCCCGCCGCGCGACGACGGCGCGGCAGACACTTCGGCCGGAGGGGTCATTCGCGTCACCATCGGGCGCATAGAAGTGCACGCCGTGACGCCGCCCCCGCCGACGCCGAAACCTTACGCGCCGCCCGCGCCGAAACTGTCGCTCGAAGAGTATCTGCGGCAGCACAACGGGGGGCGGCGATGAGCAACTTCCTTGCAGTCGCGACCGTGACGGCGGCGCTCAGCGAGTTCTTGCAAGCGGCCATCGGCCCGGACGTGCCCGGCGCCACCGTCACGACGCTGCGCCCCGACAGCAACGGCGGCATGCCCCCGACAGGCGTGAACATCTTTCTTTATCAGGTGACGGCCAACCCCGCCTGGCAGAACGCGGACTTGCCGACGCGACGCGCCGACGGCGACTTGGTTCACCGCCCGCAGGCGGCGCTCGACTTGCACTACCTTCTCACCTTCTACGGCGTCGAGGCGCAGCTTGAGCCGCAGCGCGTGCTCGGCAGCGTCGTGCGCGCCCTCCACGCGCGGCCCGTCCTGACGCGCGACGTGATCCGGCAGACCATCGGCATGCCCA
>JALZHC010000667.1 GCA_030914105.1 Acidobacteriota bacterium | reverse complement strand
GCCCGCCTCGGCACGCGGCCCCGCGCGTTCGTCACGCCACGCGTCCCCCTTAACACTAATCGCTCAGGCAGGGGGCGGCGCGGGTGTTATAAAGTCCGGCCCTTCGATTCCTGAAACGGAAGGAGGTGAACCGGAAGATGACTCTCTCTCGCCGCCGCTTGCACGCGCTCGTCGCTTGTCTGTTTGCCCTTTGCGTGTTTGCGCTCCTCGCTTCCTTATCGCCGGCCTCCGCGCGCCGGACGCCGCCCGCGAAGTTCGACGTGGTGAAGCTGGCCGAGGGCGTCTACGCCGCCGTCCGCAGAGACCCGCCGGGCTTCGCCGTGGAGTCCAACAGCGTCTTCATCGTCGGCGACGACGGCGTCATCGTCGTGGACGCGCAGTCGAACCTCGCCGCCACGCGCGAGACGCTCGCCGCGCTTCGCAAGCTCACGGACAAGCCCGTGCGCTACGTCGTCAACACGCACTGGCACGACGACCACGTCGTCGGCAATCAGGTCTACTCGGAAGCCTTCCCCGGCGTCCAGTTCGTCGCGCACGCGGCCACTAGGTGCTACCTGCCGGAGAAGGGCGCGGAGGCCAGAAGGAAGTGGCACGAGGGCGGACTGGCGGACTTCGTCCAGCAGTTGCGCGACCGTCTGAAGAGCGGCAAGAACTCGAAGGGCGAGCCGCTCACCGAGGAGCAGCGCGAGAGCCTCGCCAGCGACATCGCGCTCGGCGAGGGCTACCTGACCGTGCCCGCCGACTTCCGGCCCGTGCTCCCCACCGTCACGCTCGAAGAGAAACTCACGCTCTACCAGAATGATCGCGCCGTGGAGATACTCTACCTGGGCCGCGGCCACACTTCGGGCGACATCGTGGTTCACCTGCCGCGCGAGCGCGTCGTCGTCGCGGGCGACCTTCTGGTGTGGCCCGTCCCCTTCGTCGGCTCCGAACAGTCGCACGTCGGCGACTGGGGCGCGACACTGGAGCGGCTCATCAGTCTGAACCCTTCGGTCATCGTCCCCGGCCACGGCCCCTTGATGCGCGACGACTCATACGCGCGCCGGGTCGCGCGCCTGATGGACTCGATCAAGCAGCAGACGGCGGCGGCGGTCGAGCGCGGCGAGACGTTGGAGCAGGTCAGGCGGAGCGTCAACCTCGAAGAGATGCGCAAGGAGTTCGCCGGGGAGAGCAAGGTCAGAAACACTCTGTTCTCCGTCTACGTCGTCGGCCCCGCGGTCGAAAGCGCTTTCAACGACGCCACCTCTAAGCGATAATCGGGCGGCGCGGTCGCAGTTGAATCCGACGACGCAGGGGGAATGCCCATGAGAAAACTGGCTGTGCTAACGGCCCTGGTTCTGCTGGCCTTCGTCGCGCACCGCCCGGCCCATGCCGCGCCGTGCGCGTCTGCGGATGACGGCTCGAACCTCGCGGGCGACTGGGAGGGCGAGTCAATATGCGGGGACGGCTTCCCCTCTTGCCACGACGAGCACGTCGTCTATCACGTCGCGAAGCCGGACGAACACGGCAACGTCTCAGTCGCCGCCGACAAGATTGTGAACGGGAAGCCCGTCCCGATGGGCGTCATCGAACTCAAGTACGACGCCGGGCGGCACACACTCACGGGCGAGCTGAAGGGTGGCCAGTATCAGGGCGTCTGGGAGTTCAAGGTCGAGGGCGACACGATGCAGGGCACGCTGACCGTCCTGCCGGACAAGAAGGTCGCCCGGCGCATCAAGGTGAAGAAGGTGTCTTGAGATTTGGCCGTCGTCGCGGCCCGTAGACGAATCCTCGCGGCCCGGAGTGCCCGTTCATGTGTCTCCTGCACACGGTCGGCGGCGCTTTCAAGCACCGGCCCGAAGAGCTGAAAGAGCGCCTGAGCGCGAAGGCGTCCGACCTCGTCAGACGCAGCTTCGACGACGTCGACCCCGCGCGCCTCGTCGACTACCACACGCACGTCGCCGGGACGGGCGCGGGCGGCACGGGCAACTTCGTCAACCCGAAGATGCTCACCTGGAAGCACCCCGCGCAGCGCCTCAAGTTTGAAGTCTACCTGAGCGCCGCCGGCGTCGAAGACGAAGAGCGGGCGGACGCTGAGTTCGCGGCGCGGCTCGCCAGTCTAGTCCGAAACATAGAAGGCCACGGCAAGCACCGCCTGCTCGCCTTCGACAAGAACTACCGGCGCGACGGAACTGTGAACCTCTCGAAGACGGAGTTCTATGTCTCCAACGAGTACGTCTTCGCGCTCGCCGACGCGCACCCGAACCTCTTCGAGCCGGTCGTCTCGGTGAACCCTTACCGAGCCGACGCCGAGAGCGAGCTGGAACGTTGGGCCGCGCGCGGCGCGCGCTGCGTCAAGTGGCTGCCGAACGCGATGGGCATTGACCCTTCGGACGAGCGCTGCGACCCTTTCTACGAGAAGATGAAGCGGCTCGGCCTCGTCCTGCTCAGCCACGGCGGCGAGGAGAAGGCGGTCGAGGCCGAAGAGGATCAGCGTCTGGGGAACCCGCTCCTTCTGCGCCGCGCGCTCGAACGGGGCGTCAAGACCGTCGTCGCACACTGCGCCGGCCTCGGCCAATCCGTTGACCTCGACGACCCGCAGAGACGGCGCGCTCCCAACTTTCAACTTTTCCTGCGCCTCATGGAAGAGAAGCGCTACGACGGCCTCGTCTTCGGCGACATCTCCGCGATGACGCAATCCAACCGCATCGGCCAACCGCTCTCGACCATCCTCGCGCGCGCAGACCTGCACCCGCGCCTCGTCAACGGCAGCGACTACCCTCTGCCCGCCGTCAACGCGCTCATACGCACCGCGCCGCTCGTCAAGTCGGGCTACCTCGAACGCGAAGAGCGCCGCCCCTTGCGCGAGATTTACGGCTTTAACCCGCTGCTCTTCGACTTCGTCCTCAAGCGCCGCCTCAGACTTCCCGGCACCGACAAGCGCCTGCCGGCCTCCGTCTTCATGTCGCATCCGCAGCTCTGAGTCTTCACGTTCGTCAAAGTTAAAGAGTTGAAGTCCGGCGTGCCCGCCGACGCTTTCCGGCGGAAATTGGCCGAAGAATGAGAAAAAACGGGCGTCGCGAACTCGTCATCGTGATGCAATATGATTGCAACCAAAGCCCGACGGGTCGGGGTTACTATTGACTCACTTAACGGGCGTTCCTTCTGAGAACGAGTGAAACTTTGGGGCAGGCCACGCAA
>JALZHC010000666.1 GCA_030914105.1 Acidobacteriota bacterium | reverse complement strand
CGCTCGGCTTCCGCGGCGAGGCGCTCGCCTCCATCGCCTCGGTCGCGCGCGTCGAGCTGATCACGCAGACGGAAGACGAGCCGGAGGGCACGCGCGTCCGTATCGAGGGCGGGCGGATGCGTGATGTCGCGCCCGCCGCGCTCGCTCGCGGCACGACCATCAGCGTCCGCGACCTCTTCTTCAACGTGCCCGCGCGCCGCAAGTTCCTCCGCTCCGAGGCGACCGAGAGCTTCCACCTCACGAACCTCGTCACGCACTACGCCCTCGCGCACCCGGAAATCGCTTTCACCCTGACGAACAACGGGCGCGAAGTCCTGCGCGCCGCGCCGGCCTCGGACTTGCGCGAGCGCGCCTACCAGATTTTCGGCGCGGAGTTTCTCGACGGCCTGCTCGAAGTCCGGGGCGAACGCGCCGGGGTCGCGCGCGTCGGCGGCTACGTCTCGGCCCCGCGCGAGCGGCGCACGACGCGCGACGCGCAGTACCTCTTCGTCAACGGACGCTTCGTCCGCGACCGCCTCGTCGCGCGCTCGCTCTCCGAGGGCTACCGCTCCGTCCTCCCGCACGGCACATACCCGGCGGCGCTTCTCTTCCTCGAAGTCCCGCCCGAAGAGGTTGACGTGAACGTCCACCCGGCGAAGACAGAGGTGCGCTTCCGCCGCGCCTCGGCGCTCGCCGACGCCGTCCGCGACGCCGTGCGCGGCGCGCTCGCCGCCAGCGGCTACCTTCGCCTCGAAGAGAACTTCGCGGTCGCGCACGACGAAGACGAAGCGAACGCCCGCACAGGCTTCAACGCGCCCGACTTTGTCACTGAGGCAAGTCCCGCCGACGACTTTGAACGGCCCGCCGCCGACTTTCAAAGGCCCGCGCGCGACTTTGAACGACTCACGGGCGACGCGGAAAGGCCCGCGGGCGGCGCGCGTGCGACCGACTCGTTTCGGGAAGCGTCCCTCTCATCAACCGTCGCGGCGCGCGACGGCGCGCGGCGCGACGAGACGGCGCGACAGGGGCCGACTGAGTCCGCGCGTCGAGAGTCAACTGAGTCCGGACGGCAAGAGTCAATCGCTTTCGACTCGAAGTCGCACGGCTTCGACTCCGCGCGGCGCAACGAACGAATCCCGCGCGGCGACGAGCCGAGCCAACAGGGCGACGAGCCGAGTCAGGGCGGCGACAAGCGAAGCCAGCGCGCCCACGCGCCGGAGGCTTCGACGGAGCCTTCGCCTTCCGCCCTCGACGCCGCCGCGCACAGCGCGCAACACGCGCAGGCCACTTCCTCCTCAGTAGACTCCGCGCTGCCGCCGCTCGGCTCCGCCGCGGGGCTTGTGCGCGAGGCCGCCTTCGAATCGCTCACGCCGAACATACGCCCGCTCGGCCAGCTCGAAGACAGCTTCATCGTCGCCGCGGACGCCGAGGGCCTGCTCCTCATCGACCAGCACGTCGCGCACGAGCGCATCCTCTTCGACGAGTACCGACGCCTCGAACGCGCGCGCGAGGCCGCCTCGCAAAACCTCCTCGTCCCCGAAACCTTCGACCTCACGCCCGCGCAGGCCGCGGCCTTCGGCGAAGTCTCCGCCGAACTCGAACGGCTCGGCTTCGGACTGATGCGCCTTTCGGGCCGCACGGTGGCGGTGCGCGCCGTGCCCGCAGACCTGCCCGCCGCGGAGGCGCGCAACCTCCTCGCCGAAATACTCGACGCCGTCGATGCCGAGAAGCGCGGACGCGCGCGCGCGACCCTGCGCGACGAGGTCGCCGCCAGGCTCGCCTGCCACGCCGCCATCAAGGCGGGCACGCCGCTCACCCAAGAGAAGATGAGCTGGCTCATCGAACGCCTGCTCCGAACCTCCTCGCCCACCACCTGCCCGCACGGTCGCCCCGTCATCCTCCGCCTCACCAAACGCGACATCGAGCGCGGCTTTCAAAGACCGTAGAGAAGAGGAGCAACAGGCCCATGAAACTCCGATACGTCGCTCCAGTATTTGCGCTGGCGCTCGCCGGATTCACGTTCGCCTCCGTTCACTTGCTCCGCCCCGCCGCCGCGTCGCCCGCGCGGCAGCGGAGCACGGAGCGCGACCGGCAGGCGCTCGTCGAGCTTGAGAACGAATGGCTGAAGGGCGAGCACGACGCCGCCGTGCTCGAACGGATACTCGCGCCCGACTTCGTGCACCCCGTCCCGACCGGCGACTTCCTGACCCGGGCGCAGCACATCTACTACTCGACGAAGTATCTGCCGCCCGCCAATCTCAAGAACCGCTTCGAGAGCTTGAACGTGCGCCTCTACGGCGACGTTGGCGTCGTCAACGGAATCGTCGTGACTGACGACGAGCACGGGCGGGAAGTTGACCGGACTATCTTCACGGACGTTTTCGCCTACCGCGAAGGGCGCTGGCAGGCGATCAACGGGCAGGAAAATCGTGTGGAGAAATCACAGAGGAGTTCGCCGCAATGAATAATCACGTGCTTCGACGTTCGTTCATCATCTTCCATCTGACGCTGGGACTGGTCGTGCTCTTGCAGAGCCTCCTCGCCGTCCTGCAAACGCGCGTCGCGTCGCACTTCGGTCTCGGCGTCGCCGTGCTGGCGGGCGCGGAGGCAGTCGCCGCGCTGCTGTTCATCTTGCCGGCGACGTTGAGGGTCGGCGCGGTTTCGCTGCTGGCGATATTTCTTTTCGCGCTCGCGTTCCACGGCCTGCACGGCGAGCTACAGTCAACGCTTCTGGTCTACGCCGCGGGCGTCTTCTTCGTGATGATGCACGGCAGCACGTTCGGGAAGGGCGTCGCTGCGCCGCGACCCGCGACCTGACTTATATTTCACTCGCGCGTTGAGTCAGTCGGATTAACCACAGAGGCACAGAGGAAACGGAGGAAGCACAGAGAGTTCAAGCCTCTGTGCCCCCTCCGTGCCCTCTGTGCCTCTGTGGTTAACTACTGCTCGCCTCACGCTCGACTGATAGGCGGCTCAAAGCTCGGCGAGAGTCCGCAGGAAGAGTTCCGTATCGATGAGGTCTGGGAGGAGTGCGTCAGGTTTGTGCGCGGCGAGGTCTGCGGCGGTGTAGGTTCTTCCCGTGGCGACGGCGACGGCGCGCGCGCCGTGGTGGCGTGCGCAGTTGATGTCGTTGGGCGTGTCGCCGACGACGATGAGCTGTTCGGGTTTGAGGTCGAGTCCGAGGTGGCGGCTGAGGCGCTCGCGCGCG
>JALZHC010000126.1 GCA_030914105.1 Acidobacteriota bacterium | reverse complement strand
ACCTTCCCCGCAGGCTTCCAGGAGTCAACCGACCCGCACGGCTTCGGCTTCCAGTTCTTCGCCGGCCATCGCAACGCTCGTCTCCCAACCGTCTTCCCGAACCAGCCGCCGACCGTAACCTTGACGGCTGCTTCCTCGACCGTCACACTGCCGGCCACTTGCACGCCGCCCTCGATGCCGAACCCGTCCTGCACGGCGACGGGCTCGACCGTGGCTCTATCAGCCAACGCGACAGACCCGGACGGCGACACGCTCCTGTATACCTGGTCAACGACGGGTGGTCGCGTCACTGGCGACGGCGCTAATGCGACGCTTGACCTGACCGGAGTTTCGCCGGGCACTTACACGGTGACGGTCGAGGTGGACGACGGCTGCGGCTGCGTGGCCTTTACTTCGACGACCGTGACGGTTAATGCCTGCGACTGCGTCACGCCGACGCCTCCGCCGTGCCCGACCGTGCGCGTCTCGTGCCAGGATACAGCCAAGCCGGGCGAGCACATCACGTTCACGGCTAATGTTTCGGGCGGCGACCCGGCGGTCACGCCGACCTTCAACTGGACGGTCTCGGCGGGCACGATCCTGAGCGGCCAGGGCACCTCGTCCATCACCGTGGACACGGCGGGTCTGCCGGGCAACTCAAGCGTGACGGCGACCGTTGACGTGGGCGGCTACGACCGCTCCTGCTCGACCAACTCTTCGTGCACGACCAACCTCGTCCAGCAGGCTGTCGCGCGGAAGGTAGATGAGTACGGGAACATCCGGTTCAACGACGAGAAGGCGCGGTTGGATAACTTCGCCATCGAGTTGCAGAACGACCCGACTTCGCAGGGCTACCTGATCTGCTACGGTGGCAGAAGAGGCCGGGCCGGCGAGGCGCAGGCCAGATGTGACCGTGCGAAGAACTACCTGACCACCACCAGGGGCATCGATGCCTCCAGGATCGTCACGGTGGACGGCGGCTACAGGGAGAACCTGACGGTCGAGCTGTGGGTGGTTCCGTCGGGGGCGACGCCTCCGGCTGCCAGTCCGACTGTCGACCCGTCGGAGGTGAAGGCGACGGCAGCGCCGCGCAGGGGTCGCCGCCGCGGTCACGACGACGACGAGGAGTAGAGGACTTAACCTTGCCGCACGGCGGGCGGCGACTCACGCGAGCGTTGAAGCGTCGCCCTTTAAAACCTTCTTCTAACGCCGGGTTTGGCCCGGCCTTCAGTCAGCAGTAAAGTTCCAATTACAACAGCCCGGCTCGGTCGGATCGCCGTCCGGCGCACAAAATCTGCGCAATACGATCTACGCATTCCTCCTGTCGCATTGCGCATCGGCGGGGTGAGGCTTGCGGAACTCACCCCGCCATTTTTATTTTCGGCCCGCGAGAGAGATGCCCGCCAGCTTCCGAGACCTCGTCGCCTTGATGTCGCGCCTGCGCTCGCCCGAAGGGTGCCCCTGGGATCGCGAACAGACCTACGCCACGCTCGCCCCGATGCTCCTCGAAGAAGCCTACGAAGCCTTCGAGGCGGTCGAGGAGGCGCGCGAGGGTCGGCCCGAACACCTGCGCGAGGAGCTGGGCGACCTCCTCTTCCAGATCGTCTTCTACGCGCAGGTCGCCTCCGAGCGCGGCGAGTTCACGATTGACGACGTGACCGAGCACATCCACTCGAAGATGGTTCGACGCCACCCGCACGTCTTCGGCGACGTGAAGGTTCGCGACAACGAGGAGCTTCTGCGTAACTGGGAGGCTCTGAAGGCCGAGGAGAAGCGTGAGGCCGGCGCGCCGGGCGGCGAGGGGTCGCTGCTCGAAGGCGTCTCCCGAAACGCGCCCGCGCTCATGGAGGCGCACCAGCTCGCGACGAAGGCCGCGCGCGTCGGCTTCGACTGGCAGAGTGTAGACGACATCTTCGACAAGCTGGCCGAGGAGGTCGAAGAGCTGCGCGAGGCCATCCGCGCGCAGCGCGAGGCAGACGGCGGGTCGGGCGCGGGCGGGGAGTCAGAGTTCGCGCGCGTCCGCGAGGAGACGGGCGACCTCCTCTTTGCCGTCACGAACATCGCGCGCCACCTCTCGGTCGAACCCGAAGCCGCGCTCAAGCTCGCCAACCGAAAGTTCCGACGCCGCTTCCGCCACATCGAAGAACGCTTACGCGCGCGCGGTCGAGACATCAACGAAGCGACGCTCGAAGAGATGGAGCAGCTCTGGCAGGAGGCCAAAGGCGTGACGGGCGGCGGGTGAGAGGTGACAAGATAAATCCCTAACTGCTATCTTTTCACACGCGGCGCGTCGCGGCTCGCCAAGCTTAACTACTTCCCGTTTTAAGCTTGTCACTTTTCACTCGTCACTGCTTTCGGAGGTTCAAGGCACATGGGGATGATTCAGTTCGTCAACAATTATGACGACCTCTCGACCGACAAGGGTTACCAGTTCAAGTTCTACTGCGACAAGTGCGGCAACGGCTACATGTCGCGCTTCCAGCCGTCTTTGACGGGCACGGGCGGATCTCTGCTGCGCGCGGCGGGCGACCTCTTCGGCGGCTGGCTCAGCTCCGCCGGAAACTCCGCCTACGAGATTCAGCGCGCCGTCGGCGGGAAAGCGCACGACGAGGCCTTGCAGAAGGCCGTCGAGGAGGGCAAGACGCACTTCCACCAGTGCTCGCGCTGCGGGCGCTGGGTCTGCCCCGAGGTCTGCTGGAACGCGGCAGCGGGTCAGTGCGAGGGCTGCGCGCCCGACTTCAACGAGGAGATGGCCTCGGCCCACGCGCAGGCCAAGGCCGACGCCGCGCGCCAGCAGCTCTACGAGAAGGCGCAACAGACCGACTACGTTTCGGGCGTGGACATGAGCGCGGGCGCGGCGGTCAAAGCCCCGACGCCGGCGCAGCAGCAGCAACAGGCCGCCGCCGCCACGCCGAAGTGCTCTGCGTGCGGAGCCGATGTGGGCAAGGCCAAGTTCTGCCCAGAGTGCGGCGCGCCGACCGCGCCCCCACGGCTCACCTGCACGGGCTGCGGCCACCAGCCCGAAGGCTCGCCGAAGTTCTGCCCCGAATGCGGCGCGAAGATGTCGGTCACAAGTTAAAGCGCCGTTACAGTACCGCGAGCGGAAGCCTCGCGGGTATTCTTTCGCCAGAGCTTCGCGCCGGGTAAAGGGACAATCAATTAACAGGGATGGACAGGAGGGACAGGATTAAGGCTTAGCTTTTATCCTGCGCATCCTGTCCATCCCTGTTAATTTTTTTCTGTGCGGCGCAGACCCGCGAGGCTTCCGCTCGCGGTACTGTTGCTGCCTAAGTCGTCTCCAGCTCTGCGATCTCTCGTTCGAGCGCGAGCAGCGTGCGCTTGAGCATCGCGCGGTGCGGCTGGCTCGTCGCGCGCTCCAACTGTTCGAGCGCACGCGCACGCGAGAGTTCGAGCGACGAGAGGCGGTCGCGGCGCTCGCGCTCTTCGGGCGTCAGCGGTTGAGAGTCGCGCCGTTCGGACTCGCGCGCGTTCTTCTCTTCCTGCTGCGACTCGACCGACTTGCTCTCCCAACCTCTCGCCACGATGCTCGGCTCCTTCTTCCAAAAAGAACGCGGCCTCTTCTGCAAAAAGAATCGCGGGCGGCCTTTCAGACGGGCCGCCCGCTTTAGTCAATGCCGCCGGAAGGTGCGTCAGTAGCGGCTGTTGAGTCTGAGCGAACGCAGGATGTCGTTGAACGTCCGCTGGTAGTAGGTGTACTCGCTCTGCGGCGAGACCGCGGCCATGTAGAAGACCTGGCCGCCGCCGAGCGGGGTGGTGACGACGGTGACGCGCTCTTCGCGGCCCGTGATGGGCGAGCGGCCTGCGAGCGTCGTGGCGAGCGCGGCGCGACCGTCAACACTCGTCCGCTGGTAGCCGGTCGCCTGGCGCAGGTAGTTATTCGACTGCAAGAGTCCCTGCACCACCTCCTGCGTCGCGCTCTGGAGGTCGTTGTAGTTCGACTCGACGACGCTGAAAATCACGCCGTGCGTGATGCCCTGCGAGCCGTATGCGCCCTGCGGCGCGTAGGAGACTGAAGTCTGGTCGCCGCCGAGGCCCTGCCAGTTCGAGGGTATGGCGACGCTAAAGAGGCTCGTGCGCTGCGTGACGTAGCTGGCCGAAGGGTAGGCGACGCGCTCGCCGTTGGCGTAGCCGCCCGTTTCGTTCGGGTAGCGCTGGTCCGGGTACTGCCCGCCGCGGTTCGGGTAATCGCCCTGGTTCGGGTAGCGCTGGCCTGAGCGCGCGATCTCTTCCATTGACTGCGCGCGCGGGTAGCCCGACAGGTGCTCTTTGACGGCGAGGAAGGCGCGCCTGTCCTGCCCCGTGCCCGGCGCGACGCGCAGCATCGCTGCCTCCTGCATGATGTATTGGTAACGGTTGCCTGGGTTCGGGTGGTCGCTCAGCCATTGAGGGCCGCCGCCGCCGCCCTGCTGCTCAATCTTCTGGAACATCGCGGCGAGGTCGCGCGGGTCGTAGCCGGCCCGCGCCATAATCTGCGCGCCGAGCAGGTCGGCCTGCTTTTCGTAGCCGCGGCTGAACTTCGTCATCACGAGGCCGCCGCCGACCTGGCTCGCGCCGCCGAGCACAGCGCCGCCGACGCCGCCGAGAATCGCGCCCGCGATCTGCCCGACGCCGCTGAGAACCTGATACTTCTCGGTCTCGGTGGCCTGCGCCGTGACGTGGCGCAGCGCGACGTGGCTCATCTCGTGCGCCATCACTCCGGCCATCATGCCTTCGGTGTCGGCGGCCTCGATCATGCCGCGGTTGACGAACATCGGGCCGCCGGGCAGGGAGAAGGCGTTGATGTCGCGCGCGTTAATCACGTCGAAGGTGTAGTGGAACTCCGGGTGCTGATACTCCGGCGGGATGGCCGCGGCGAGGCGGCGACCGACAGAGTTGACGTAGTCCTTGACGTAGTTGTCGCGCAGGATAGGCATCTGCTGGTAGACCTGCTGCTCGGCCTGCTGTCCGAGCTTCACGTCGTCGCTCGTGCTGTACTTGTTCTTCGGCGCGACGATGCGCGTCCCTTGCGCCAGCGCCGAGAGCGGCATCAACAGGAGAGCCAAAGCCAACGCCGGCGCAGACAGACGCGCCACACTGCTTCTGATATTCGTCATCTTAATCACCTCCGACTCTCGCGCCCGACCGCGCAGGCGCGAGAGAAAGAATCAACCCGCGAAAGCTTGAAGGGCGGCACTCCCCGTTTCCCGCCCGGAGGTCGTGCCGCCCTTTCAGCCGAAGCCCAGCTTCCCTCCAGACACTTCCTATCAAAGCGCGCAACCGTCGCGCGCGAGGAGCGAGGAGAGAACGTTAATTTTACAACGCCGCGCCGCAAGTCTTACAACGGGACAGCGGCCCCGACAACTTTTAGATGACCCGCGCGGCGGGCCGGTTCGCCTCAACTTAGTGCCGCCGCCTGCGCCTCACGGGCGCGCGCGCGCGGGGTCTAACGTTTCTGTTGCGTTCCTGTTGCGGCGTCTGTGCCGCGCCTCGTTCGTCCGCAAACCTCACGGTCGCGCCGCTCGGCGGGCGCGGTATCGAGGCGGCGACAAACGGCGACGTGAGCACTTGCGTTGTAACGTCTCCGGACGCTGGCCGACGCTCGCTGACACTGACTGCAAGCACAGTGCCAATCCGCTTGATTCCCGTGATCTCGACGCTGTAGCCGCCCGTTCGCTGCTGCCCCTGATAGGCGACGACCACTGCGCGCGAGTCGAAGCTGACATCGGGCAGCGGACGCCCGCCGCCGATCACCTCCCAGGCGCGACGCCAGGCCGTCTCGTCCGTTATCAGCTCGACGGCGCGCCCGCCCTCGTGCGCGCTCATTGTGCCCGTGGCGAGCAGCGAGAACTCGACGGGCTTGGCGTCCTCGCTCTGCGGGCCGTCGCCTGAAACTCCGGCGCGCGCGCCTCCGTCGCCGAGCATCGCCATGCGCAGAATCTTGATCGGCGGCGAGCCGTAGCTGAGGAGCCGGTCGTGGAAGTCGCCGATGCGGAACGAGTCGCCCATCTGCTTGCGCCACTCTTCGCGCAGGCGGAGTATCTCCATCTTGCCGAGCGTGTAGACGAGGTAAGTCGGGTCGAGCGTCCCGCGCCGCGCCTCGCGCTCGGCGTTGGTGCGCGCCTGATAGCCCTCGCGCATGAAGAACGAGACGGCCTCGTCGTAACTCATCCCCGCCGTGTGCAGGCGTATACCGACGAGGTAACGGCACAGGCGCAGCAGCGCCGCGTCCAACTGCGCGAGCCGAAGCTTCGGGTTGTTGCCGCCGAAGCCCTCGTCGACCATCATCTGCTCGCAGTAGTGCGCCCACCCTTCGATGAAGCTCGACGCGCCGAGCGCCGAGCGCACGCGCGATGCAGATTGCCTCGCCTTGAGAGCCTGATAGTAGTGACCCGGAAAAGCCTCGTGAATCGAGGTGACGGTGAGCGTGTAACGGTTGTAGTGCGAGAGGTGTTCTTCCTGCTGCTGCGGCGTCCAGGAGGGGTCGGGCGGCGTGACGTAGTAGTAAGCCTCGTTCGCCACGCGCTCGAACGCGCCGGGCGCGTCGAGCGAGGCGAACGAGAGCGAGCGCGCATACTCCGGCGTCTCCGCCACGAGCAGGTTCTCGCGCGCGGGCGGCGTCATGATCTCCTCGGAGCGTATGAAGGCGCGTATGCGGTCAAGCTCGGCGCGGGCCTCGCCGACCAGGCCGTCCGCGGTTGGGTGTTCGAGCGCGAGCAGTTGGAGCGCGGCCTCGACGCCTCTACCGGGCGCGATCTGCTCGGCGACGGAGCGCATCTGGTCTTGCGTCTCGCGCAGCTCGCGCTCGCCCTCGCGCTGGAGCGCGGCGAGCGGCGTCTCGACCATCTCTTCATAAAGAAGTTTCTTCCGGAAGTTCTCCGCGCCGAGCGCGAAGTCTCCACCAGAGCGCGGCAGCAGGTCGCGTGCGAGCCAGTCGTGGAAGTCGCGCAGCGCGGCGATGGCCGCGTCGTTGGCCTCGTGAAACTCGGCGCGGCGCGCAGCGTTCAAGCCGCTCCCGCCCGCGCGCTCGAACATCTGCGGCACGACGCGCGCGAAGAAGTCGAGGCTGCCGGCGGTCTGCGCAATCGCCGTCTCGGTGTAGATGCGCGGCGGGTTGTCGAGATTGGCGCGCGCCTCCGAGAGCAGGCGTGCGATCTGCCGCTCGCGCGCGAGCACGGCGGCGAGCCGCTGCTCGATGGGCGCGTAGGAGCGCTTGAGGATGTTGTCAACGCAGGCGGCGGCGAGGCGGTTGTAGACGTTCGGGTCGCGCCGCCACATCCTGATGTCTTCGAGTTCGAGGAGCTGCGCGCGCGCGTGCGACTGGAGCACAAGGTAGTCGTAGCGCGCTTCGGGCGAGAGACGCCATTCGGGGACGCGCGCCAGTTCCGCGAGCACGCCGCGAAGCCTTCGCACTTCGGCGGCGACCGCGTCGGGGCCGCGCTCTTCCAACCTGGAGTCGAACTCGTGCAGGCCGGCGGACGTGGCCTCGGTCGGGTTGAAGGCGTAGAAGCCGCGCAGGTAGGCGTCGCCGATCTGCGTGACGCGCGCGTCGTAGAGCCGGTTCAGCCCAGCGCCCGCCGCCGCGCCGGCGCGGCGCACGGGCCGGCGTCGCTGCGCCGCGACCTTCGACACTAGCGGGGCCGCCGACGCACAGACGACGAGCGCGAGGAGAGACGCAAGGAGCTTCCTTCTCATCGAGCAGAACATCCTCGGAAGAGCCGGACTGAAAAGCTTTACGTCCGAAGAAGGGAGACGAAGAACGCAGAGGAGATTATCACAAAACGAAAGTAGCCAGTAGTCAACAGTCAGTAGCCGGTAGTTTTGTCTCCGCCCGCGGTCGAGTCTCAACGGCAAGTGGCGCGTCTCGCGAAGAGAAGGCTTTTCTACTGGCTACTGGCTACTGGCTACTTGCTTCTGGCTACTGCTTCTGCATCGGCGCGACGCGCTCGCCCAGCCAGCGCGTGGCGTCGTCGAGCGCGGCGATGTGGTGCGGCTTGTCCTGCCAGACGCGTATCATCGAGATGATGAGGAAGGTGAGCTGCGCGAGCCAGAAGAGGAAGCCGCCGAAGCGGCTGCCCGTGATCACGCCGACGAGTTGGAAGAGGATCGTGCCGGCGAGGATGGCGAGG
>JALZHC010000125.1 GCA_030914105.1 Acidobacteriota bacterium | reverse complement strand
CTACAGCCTCGTCGGCGCGGGCGCGTCTCGCGACGCTCTGCGCAACGGCGCTTTGCTCGGACTCGCCGCCGGACTCGCCGCCGTCTACCTGCCCGAACCGCTCGGCCTGGGCCGCCAGCCGACCGAAGACTCGCCACAGACGCAACTGATGACCGTCGCCTGGTATCTGCTCGGTGGCCTCGCCGCGGGCGCGGCCTATAGCGCGTTTGCGTCCGACGACGAATAACTCAGGCTGAAGTCCAGCACGATTGGGTCGTGGTCTGAAAGCACACAGCCTTCGCGGCCTCGCAAGTTTCCGACGACGCGCGGCGGCTCGTCGGCGGCGGGTTCAATCCGGCGGCCCGCGAACCAGTCGAGCTTGAGCGAGCAGCGCCCGCCGTAATCCTTCAGCGCCCAGTTGATCCACCAGAAGCACCAGCGCGGAACCCACTCGCCCATGTTCGTGTTGGCCGCCAAATCTTTCACGTCGTAGTGGAGCGTGCCCGCGCCCGGCTCGTTCAGCCCCGCGTAAAGGTAGCCGCGCCGCTCAAGCTCGCGGAACAGCCCGCGCTCGAACCAGCGTTCGGGCTTCAGGTAATGATTCTCAATCACGTGGCCGACGCCCATCAGGACGCGGCGAAAGAAGCCGAGGATGGAGTAGACGGCGCGGCTCGAATTATAAGTGGAGGTGTTCCAGTCGCCGCCAAGGAGGACGGGCAATGAAGGCGCGAGGCCTTCGAGGTAGTCGAGCACGACGCGCATCTGCCTTTGACGATGGCGCTGGCTCGAATGCGCGTCGAGGTGGAGGCTGACGGCGCGGAAAGCGCCCCGCGGGTGCTCGATGTCGCAGACGACTGCGCGCTGGCTGCCCAGACGCTTCTCGCGCCCGCGCATCTTGTCCTTGCCGTTCGGCAGCGCGACCGAGCGCGCGGCAATGATCGGCCAGCGCGACAAGACCGCGTTGCCGTGCAGGGCCTCTCGGTTCTCGCCCGCCGCAACGCTCTCCAGCCCGCTCCCCTTGCTCAGGTTGACGTAGCACGGCGCGAACGCGTAACTCATCCGCAGGGCTTCGGCGATCTCGCGCGCCACGTGCCGGTTGCCGGAGCGCGCCATGCCGTAGTCAAGCTCGGTCAGGAGCAGCACGTCGCTGCGGCTCATCAACTCGTCGTCATGCAGCACGCGGATTATCTCTTCGAGCCGGCGGCCCCGCTCGATGTTCCACGCGGTCGCGCGGATTGCGCGCGTCGCGCACACTTGAGCCGGCGGCGGCGCGAAGCCTCCGACCTCCACGGAGTCGAGCACGCGCGCGACCTCCGCGCGCAAGGAGGCGTAGAGCGTGGAGGCTTCCAGGGCTCTGGTCGAATTAAAGCGCGCGAGCTCGCGGAAGTGCGGATTGAGGTCGTGTTCGAGCGGCGACCGCTCGGATTCCTGAAGGGCAATCGTGTTCATCTGGAGCGGCGAAGATGGTACAGTCTGGGCCGTCCCATTTCAACTTAACCCGGCGGCGGGAACCCGACATGCAGACGGAGAGTGAAAGCGCGAAGCCGACAGCCGAAGGCAAGCCCGACGTTCGCACGGAGCTGATCGCGGGCGTGACGACCTTCTTCACGATGGCTTACATCGTCGTCGTCAACCCGCTCATTCTCTCCGGCAGGGCTTCGCAGCCGCCGGTCGAGACGGGCATGTCCTTCAGCGGCGTGATGACGGCCACAGTGCTGGTCTGTTTCGTGATGACGCTTTTGATGGGCGTCTACGCGCGCCTGCCCTTCGCGGTCGCGCCGGGGATGGGCATCAACGCCTTCTTCGCCTTCACGATCATCCTCGGCCAGCGCGTGCCTTGGCCGGCGGCGCTCGGCATCATCTTCTGGGCGGGCGTGCTCTTCCTCCTGATCTCTCTGACGCCCGTGCGCGAATCTGTGGCGCGCGCCATCCCAAGACACCTACGCACGGCCACCGCCGCCGGCATCGGCGTCTTCCTCACCTTCATCGGCCTGAAGAACGCTGGTGTCGTCGCCGCAGACCCGGCGACGCTCGTGCGCCTCGGCAGGCTCGACTACCCGGCGCTGCTGATGCTGCTCGGCCTCGCCGTCACCGTTCTCCTGTTGAAGTGGAAAAGCCCCTTCGCCTTCCTCGCGGGCATCTTCGTCGTGACGCTCGCGGCGTGGGCCGCGGGACTGGTGCAGGCCCCGCCGAGCCTCTTCAGCGCGCCCGATTTCCGCAGCGTCTTCCTCAAGCTCGACCCTCTGGCTGCGCTCAAGCTCTCGCTGCTGCCGGCAATCGTCGCGGTGCTCTTCACAGACCTCTTCGATTCGGTCTCGACCTTCATCGGAGTGGCGCAGGCCGCCGGAATGCTCGACGAGGAGGGGCACCCGCGACGCCTGCGCGAAGGTTTAATCGTGGACGCCTGGGCGACTTTGGGCGCGGGTCTGGCGGGCACTTCTTCGGGGACGGCCTACATCGAGTCGGTCGCCGGCATCAACGTCGGCGGGCGCACGGGGCTGACTTCTGTGTTTACGGCTCTCTGCTTTCTGCCCTGCTTCTTCGTCGCGCCGCTCGCCGGGATGGTTCCGCCTTACGCGACCGCGGCGGTGCTCGTCCTTGTCGGCGCGTTCATGTTCAGCAGCGTCTCGACCATCGACTTCTCGCGCATCGAAGACGCGCTCCCCGCCTTCCTCACCGTCGTCCTCATCCCGCTCACCTTCTCCATCACGCAAGGGATACTCTGGGGCTTCATCTCGCACGCCGGCCTCTACGTGCTCGCGGGCCGCGCGCGCGAAGTCGGCCCCGTCATGTACGTGCTGGCCCTGATTTCAGTCGGCCTGCTCGTCATCAGCCGCTTCGCGTGAAGAGAGCGCGCCGCCGCGTCTTCAACTTCTATCCGGCTTCTTCAGCTTCTCTCACCGCGAAACTTCTTCATCTTCTGGAAGCGGCGCTTGACCATGTCGCGCCTGAGCGGCGAGAGGCGGTCAATGAAGAGAAGGCCGTCGCAGTGATCCGTCTCGTGCAGGAAGCAGCGCGCGGCGAGTCCGTCGGCCTCCTGTTCGAAGACCTGCCCGCGCACGTCCTGCGCGCGCAGGCGCACGCGCTCGGCCCGCCTGAGCGGCGCGTGAATCTTGCCGACCGAAAGACAGCCCTCCTCGCCCTCCTGCTCGCCCTCGGCGGAGAGTATCGAAGGGTTGGCGGCCACCAGCTTCAGCCCCTCGCAGTCCATCACGAAGAGGCGCAACGACAGCCCGACCTGCGGCGCGGCCAGTCCCACTCCCTCAGACGCGTACATCGTCTCGAACATGTCCGCGACGAGCTTCTCCAGCCCCGCGCCGAACTCCTCGACGGGCGCGCCCACACTTTTGAGCACCTGCGCCGGATGCTCGACGATCTCCAGGACGGCCATGCCGGGAGTTTAGCAGGAAGGCAAACAAGGCAGTAGCCCGACCGTGCGGGAGGGCTACTGCCTTGTTCATTTCGTCAGGACGCTCTTCAGGAACTCGACCGCCGCGGGGTCGCCCGTGCGTCCGAGGATGAGGAAGGCTTGTCTGCGGACTTCGGGCTTGGGGTGCGTCTTGGCGATGTTGATGAGAAGCGGGACGGACTCGGCGGCGGGACGGCGACCGATGGCGACGAGGGCCTGAAGCTGCAACTGCGTGTCGGCGTCCGTGCGGGCCACGGTCTCGCGGAGCGTGCCGAGCGCCTGCTCGCCCGCCATCTCGCCGAGGCGCGCGATAGCGAGCCTGCGCAGCTCCGGGTCGTCCGTCGTCTGCGTGGCGACTTTGATGAGAAACTGCGCGGCGGCCTTCCGGTCGTCGTTGCGCGCAATGTAGGTGAGCGCGACGCGGCGCAGGTCGCGGCTGTTCAGACTCGCGTAGAGGCTCTGGAGGAACGAGAGCGCCTGCGCGTCGCGGCTGCGACCGTAGGCCGAGACGGCTGCGCGGCGCACCTCCTGTGACTCGCGCTCGTCGCGCGCGAGCTGCGCGAGGTAGTCGCGCGTCGCCTGAGAGACGGGCGGGACGCCGAGCGAGCGGATGGCCTGCGCGCGCACGCCTTCGGAAAGAGAGGCGCGCGCGATGCTCGTCAGGACTTCGGGCACGCGTCGGTCGTCGTGCAGGGCGATGGCGCGAACGGCCTGCGCGGGCAGGTCGCCGTCACGGCCCGAAAACCTTTCGGGCTTTGCAGACTCGGCCAGGCCGCGCAGGAACGCGAGGCTCTCCTCGTTCGTGGCGCGGCCCAGCCAGTAGACCGTGTAGCCACCGTACTCGCGCCGCCGACCCAGGTTGTAGACCTCGACGCGCACGACTTGGCCCGACGCGTCGCGCAGTGCGAAGACGCCGAGGCTTCGGGTCTCCATCGCCGGGTTGCTCGTGAGGAACCCGGAGTCGGTCGTATCCCAGGTGCCCTGTATCTGTATGTGGCCGTCGTCGCTCACGTAGTCAACGTCAACGACGACGCCGGGGCGCACGTCGAACGAGTATGCCGTCCAGAAGCGCTCGGCGTGCGTGCCCGCCGCCAGCGCGACGGCGGCCTCCTGCCTGGCCTGCAACGTCGGCCCCTGGACGGGCGTGAAGGTCTGCTCCTGCTGCGCGAGCGTCGCGGGCGGCAGGAGCGTCAACAAGGCGGCGGTTATCAGTGCGAGCATGGCAAGACTCCTATCTGGAAGGATGAAGGCGGAAGGATGAAGGATGAAGGATGAGAAGTAGTCAGTAGCCAGTAGTCAGTATTCAGTAGGCGCGAAGGAGAGGCTTGACGCTTCTACTCCGGCCGCTCGCCGAAAGCTCTTTCTACTGGCTACCGACTACTGGCTACTGTCTCCTGCTCTTCACTTCATCCTTCATCCTTCCGCCTTCATCCTTGCTTTTCTGACGGTCGGGCTACTGCCTCAAGGCTTCCGGGCTACTTGAGCAGGTTCGTGAGGAACTGCTGAACCTGCGGGTCTTTGCTGTTGCCGAGTAGGCTGATGGCGACCTTGCGCCGCTCAATCGGCTCGGCAGTGTTCGTCACGATCTGTTCGAGCTTCTGGTAGGCGCGCTGGTTCCGGTAGCGGCCCAGCGACGAGAGCAGGCTGAGCTTCAGCTCGTCGTTGCGCTCCGAGTCGTAGAGCGAGATGAGCACGTCGAGGTCTTGCTCCTCGCCGCGGTTGGGGATGGCGTGGATGGCCTGCATGCGCAGGGAGACGTCCGGGGCGTTGCGCGCGATGTCGAGCAGCTTGTTGAGCGCGCGCGGGTCGCGCCGGTTGCCGAGGGCCGCGACGACATACTTCTTGGTCTGCAAGTCGGGCACGGCGTCGTAGAGCCGGAGCAGCTCATCCACGACATTCTCGCCGCGCCGGTGGGCGAGCATCTCGACGGCGTGCGTGCGCGTGCCGACTGTCTTTCCGTTAACGGCCACGTCGCCGAGGAGCGAGGTGGCGCGCGGGCTTTCGTGATTCATGAGCGCATTCAGGGCGGCGTCGGACGGGCTGTCGTCGTCGGAGAATCTGCCGCGCGCGCGCACAAGCGGCCCCGGCGTCCGGCTCTGGCCCTCGCCCACCGGCTCCAACGCGAGCGCGTGCAGCACGTCGAGCGCGCGCTCGTCGTTCGTCTCGCCGAGCGCGCGGATGGCGCGCGTCCGCAGCTTCGCGTCCGGCTCGCTGCGCGCCAACTGGATGAGCGTGGGCACGGCCTCGCCTCCGCCGTAGCGTGCGAGCAGGATGATGGCCGCCTCCTTGACGCGCGAGGAGTTGTTCGAGCGCAGCACCTCGCCGGCGCGCGCCGCGCAGTTAGCCTTGTCGTTCTCGCAGAGCGCGCGGAGCGCGATGATCTTGAGGTCGTCGGGGCCGTCTTCGGGCACGTCGACGGGCGCGCCGGGCCTGAGCCTGGCAAGCACCTCGACGCGGAGAGCCTGCGCGTCGTCGGCCCAGGACGAGCGCGGGAACTGCTTGAAGAATCGCGTCAGCGAGTCGTAGGCCGCCTGGTAGTTGCCCTGCCGGTTGTGCGCGTAGGCGAGCCAGAAGAGCGCCGCGTCGAGATTCTTGTCCGAGGGGTACTCGACGATGAAGCGGTCGAAGGTCGAGGCCGCCTGCTCCCACTTCTGCGCGTCTATCAGCGTGCGCCCGTAGTCGAGCACGCGCAGAGAGGCGTCGCTGCCTCCCGACGTCTGGACGAGGCGGTTGAGCAGCTCGCGGCTCTGTGCGCCGGCGCGCGCCGGGGCGAGCATGAGCGCGATGGCGACTGCGGCGAAGGCGAGCGCGCCTTTGAAGAGTCGCGCGCGGTGTTTCGGTTGGTTCGAGTGCGTCATCTCTTTTCTTCCTTCGGGTCTAAAATTTCGGGCCGGTCGCCGCCGTAGGCCGCCCCTCCTAGTAAACCTGCAATGCGGCGATGATCTCGTTCTTCTCGACGCGCTCCCTGATCGAGCGCACCTCCTCGCGCGAAGGCTGGTCGCCGAGGTTCGCGATGTCGAGCAGGAAAGGCTCGATGCGGTCGAGCACCTGCTTGGTCTCCCTGTCGCCGCGCGTCTCTGCGTCGAGCTGGAGCGTGGCGTTCTCGGCCAGGAGCCGGCGCGCGTTCTGCTTCTCGTAGGCGAGGTTGACGGTCTCGCCCGCGTCGGGCCGCGCGTTCTTAATCGAGCGCAAAAGCATCTGCGCGCGCTCGACGTGCTGCGCGACTTCCTTGTCTTCCGGGTCGGCCAGCCGCGCCTCCGTCGTCACGACGCCTTTATCGTCGCCCGCGACGCTGACCGACAGGGGCGAGTCCTGCTGCGCGTCGTGGTTGTCCGGCTGGATGACGACGACGTTCAACGCCGGCGGCGTGTACGCAAGCGCCGCGTCCACAGACTCGGGCTTGACCGGCGGCATCGCGCGCCGCGTCGCCTCGACGGGCGCGCCCGGTTCAGGAATAACCTTTGTCGGAATCACGCCGGCGACAAGCGGGTCGCCGCTCGTCATGCCGTTAAGAGAGATGTCTGTCGAACCGTCGCCGCCCTGCCTCACGACGGGAGCGGGCGGATGATTGACGGTCGCGCCCTGGCCCGACTCATTGCGCGCCGACTGAGCGTTCGGCGCGGCGGGGCGCACGCGCGCGAGCCAGAGCGCGCCGGCTGTGACGGCGATGAGAAGAAGCGCGAGCGACGAAGCGTGCGCCGGTCGCATCGCGAGCGCGCCGAGCATCGCCGCGAATCCTTCTCGCAGGCGAGTTAGAAAGGGGCGCGCGTCCGCTTCATTCGTCGGCTGTGGGCCGCGCGCGACGCCTGCGCTGACGGCGGCCCAGAGCGCGGGCGTAACTTCGAGGCCGCGTTCGTAGCGCGCGTACACGTCCTGCTCGAAGCGGAGCGCGTCGAGCGCGGCGGCGCAGTCGGCGCACTTCGAGAGGTGTGCGCTCAAAAGCTCAGCCGCGCGCGCGTCCATCTCGCCGTCGAAATATTCCTCAAGCAGAGGGAGGCAATCCTCGCATTTCATCACTGCTCACCCCCAAGGTATGGGCCGATGCGGCGGCGCATCTCTGCGCGCGCGCGGTGCAAATCGGTCTTGAGTTTGCTGACGGAGAAGCCCGTGATCTCCGCGATCTCCTCGTAGCTTCGGTGCTGCAAAACTTTCAAAGTGAAGACGAGCCGCTTGTCTTCGTCGAGACGCATCAGCGCCTTCCGGATGACGCCGTTCAGCTCCTTGTCGAGCAACTGCCCGGCGGGTGTCGGTCGCTCGTCGTGCAACTCGAAGAAGACCTCCTCGTCGTCAATCTCGACTCGCGTGCCCGTGCGCCTTCGCTCGCGAAGTGACTCGCGCGCGACGTTCTTGGCGATCTGGAAGAGCCACGTCGAGAGCTTCGACTCGTCGCGCAGGGCCTTGAGACCGCGGAAGGCCCGCACGAAAGTCTCCTGCGCGAGGTCTTCGGCCACGTTCCGGTCGCCGACCATGTCAAAGATGAAGCCGAGCACGGGGCGCGAGTAGCGCTCGAAGATGAGGCGGAAGGCCTCCTCGTCGCCGGCACGGACGCGCGCCACCAGTTCCTCAGTGCTGTTCATCAAGGCCCCGGCGTGCGCGCCCGGCTGCCCCAGCTCTACGCTCATCGTGTTCGCCGCCAGCCGCTTCATCGTCTCACACCGCCCTGTTAGTGGCGCGGGCAAACCAAAGGTTTCAGAAAAGTTTCCGCGCGCCGGACGGG
>JALZHC010000665.1 GCA_030914105.1 Acidobacteriota bacterium | reverse complement strand
CCCCAGAGGCTGCCGTCCTCTTCCGGCGTGGGCGTGGGCGTCGGGCTGGGCGTGAAGCGCGCGCGCGGCGGGCCGGGGCCGATGCCGACGACGGGAGCCACGTCGGTCTGGTAGACGTGAAGCCGGCCCGCGAAGCGCGAGCGCGTGACCTCGGCCACGTCGCGCGTGAGCGCGGTCGGCTGCGCGGGCGCGATTAAAGGCACGCCGCGCGTCATCACCTCCACGTCATCCGTGCGCACTTCGGGGCCGGGCGACTCGACCAGCTCGGAGGCAACGCGCCAGCCGCCGACAGGCGTCGGCAGCAGCCTCGTCGTCGGGCTTCGGTCAACGAGGACGAGCCGTCCGCCCTCACTGACCCAGCGCAGAATCTCTTCGGCCTCGCGCCGCTCGACCTCGTGGCGCGTCGCGCCGACGATGACGAGGCTTGCGGGACGCGCCTCCGACTCGTCAGTGAGCGCGGAGGTCGGCTGCCGCCAGCGCACAACGTCCACGCCCCTCTGTTGCAGGTACTCGAAGAGCGCGAGCGTGCCCGTCCCGCCCGCGTTCAACGTCGAGCGGTCGGGCTGCAATTCCGTGTCGCCCTCCTGCTCGACGCGCACATACGACGCGGCGTTCAGAGCCACGAGCAGGACGACCATCACGACGACGGTCAGGAAGATGAGAAGACGGCCTTTCATCGGAGTCTGGGGTCTGGAGTCTGGAGTCCGGAGTCCGGAGTCAGAAGCAAACCTTGCCTTGACTCCGGACTCCAGACTTCAGACTCCGGACTCTCTTATCGCCCGGCGGCAGCGCGCGCTGAAGTCGCCCCAGTCGGCCTCGCTCGCGTCGCGCAGGCCGTACCAGTGCAGCTCGAAGTCGGAGGTGAGCGGGCGTACCTCTTCGTAGAGGCGCGGGCGTCCCGCGCGGCGGACGGCTTCGAGGTAGTCTCGGTTCGTCTTGTGCTGCGCCAGCCCGATGAGGCCGCGGTCGCCCAGCTCGCAGAGCAGCGCGACGTAGGCCTTGCGCATCGCGCCGCGCAGGTCGCCCGAACGCGCGAGCCGCTCGGCCTCGGCGAGGAGGTCTGACGCCGTCTGGTCGGCTTCGAGCCGCTCGCCCAAAACGACGCGCGGGCCGCGCTTGAGCCGGAGCGGCTTTGCGCCGCGCGCGCGCCGCGACCAGACGCGCCAGCCGACGAAGGCGAGCGCGGCGACGCACAGCGCGATGACGAGCACCTGCGCGAACTGCGAGACGCGCGGGTTCGCGCCCGGCCTTATCGCCGGCCCGCCCGGCAAGTGCCTGCCGATCCATTCGAGTAGGTCGTTGAGGAAGCGCTGAAGCGCGTTGCCGCGCTGCGCGTTCTGTGTGAACTGCGGGTCGCGCAGGATCGCGTTCAAGTGCCCGCGCTCGGCGTCTTTGTCGGAGGAGGAGGCGGCGGCGGACTGCTCGGCGAGTTGAGCGTCGAGGGCGCGCAGGCGTGCCGCCGCCGCGCGCAGCGCCCGCGCCCGCTTGTCGTTGCTCGAAGCCCGCGAGTATTCTTCGAGCGCCGCGTAGAGCCAGGAGTTGTCAACCTCGACCGTGCCGCCGGCGCGCTCGACCTTCTCGCTCGGCGGCAGCAGCGCGCGCACGCGCTCTAGCGTCGCGTGCTCCCGCTTCGGTAGTTGCAGCGCAACGTCCGGGTTAAAGTCCTCCTTCGACCAGACCTCCGGCTTCTCGCCCCTGCTCAGCTCCTCGCAGAACGCGGCCAGCTCTTCGAGAGGGGCCACGCAGTCGTGCACGCGTGCGCGGTATTGCGCGGGCGTCGAGGAGGCGGCGCGCCCGACGCCCGCCGGGGTTGACTTCGGCGCGGCCTTCTTCTGCGCGCGCGCGATGCCCGAAGACAGAACGAGCAGCACGCCGAGCGTGAGCATCACGGCGGTCGGTCGGTGTGAGAGTCTGTTAAGCGAAGTTCTCATCCGCGGGTGAACTCGAAGGGCGCAGAGTGCGCTCGGACTTCAAAGTCCCAGGACTGAGCCGGGCCGCTTCTCCTGCTCGCGCGGTCGCGCGGGCTTCGCCTGCGGCGCGGCCAGCGCCGGTGCGAGCGGGACGCGCGCGCCCGTCGGCACCGCCGGCATGTCGCCGAAGCGCTGCGCCGCCATCAGCTCGATGTCGTAGCCCTCGTGCCGCACGCGCTCGTCCACGTAGAGCAGGGACATCCCCAACATCCAGACCGGCGCGAGCAGGATGGCGCTGAACTGCGCGACCACCTCTTTGCTCACCGCGTACCAGGCCGGCACGCGCGTCGCGTCCCACTCGAAAGGGCTGACGCCAGAGAGGTACGCGACCCAGCCGAGCGGGACGAGCAGCAGGATGATGGTCGAGTAGGTCGCAAAACTCGTGAAGAGGAACATGCCCATCAGTCTTCGGACGTTGCCGCGCGCCAGCTCCACGCTCCGGCTGATTGACTCGGCCACGCCGCGCCCCTCGACCATCAAGACCTGCGGCACGTAAGCCACGCGCCCCGCGACGAGGAAGAAGACGTAGAGCATCAGCAGCAGCGCCGCGACGTAGAAGGTGATGAAGAGCGTGACCGCCAGCCACCCCGGCGCGGCGACCGTCGCCGCCGCGACCACCACGAACGCCAGGATGAGCACCAGAAAGAGCACGATGAGCGCCGGCACCAAAGAGACCATCAGCCAGAGGACGACCGCGAGCGTCGCCCCCAGCAAGCCCCAGAAGCGCGAGCGCACGCTGCGGTAGATGCGCCGCGCCGTTACGGCCTCGCCCCAGAGCAGGTGCATCACGAGGTTGCGCGAAGCGCCGCCCATCACGATCAACTGCGCGAGCAGGCCGAGGAACCAGACCGCCAGCCCGACGACCGAGAGCAGGACGTAGAGCGCCAGCCGCCCCTCGCTCCCCGTGGCCGCCATCGCGTGAATGCTCACAGACCACAGCACCGTGCCCGCCGCCGAGACGACCACGGGCGGCGCGCTCGCACGGATGAGCGCCATGAAGTGTCGGCGGTAGAGCCGCACCGTGCGGTCAATGAGGTCGCCCGCGCCGAGCGGGGCCAGTTGCAGTTGTTTGACGGCGAGTGTAGCCAAGGTTTTCGCCCGCCGGGCCTTCGGGATTTCGCCCGTCCGGGAGGCGGCGAGATTGTAGCACAACGACGGCGGGCGGGCGGCGCGGCGCGGCGTCGGCGGGCCGCGAGGCGAGGCCGGGGACGGAAGCGCCCGGACGG
>JALZHC010000664.1 GCA_030914105.1 Acidobacteriota bacterium | reverse complement strand
ACTCCGGACTCCGGACTCCAGACTCCAGACTTTTGAATTATGGAAATCAGCCTTCTCATCGTCCTCGACCTGCGCGAGCAGGCAGCGCTTCAGGCGGCGCTGATGACGCACGGCGCGCCCGACTGCCTCGTGACCCTGGCGCTCACGGGCGCGTGCCGCATCCAGACGCTCGACGAGGGCCGCCAGCTCCGCCGCTGGCTCGCTGAGACGCGCGCTTCCGGCAAGACCGACTTCGCCTCGCTCAACGTTATCGAGCGCGAGCTGGTGCGCTTCGGAGTATGACGCTTCCGGCTCGGTTTCATCGTCTGAATCCTGAATCCTGCTCTTATGTCCCACGTTGAACTTGGCTACGGTCGCGAAACGCTCCCTTTCGAGTTCGAGGGCGGGCGCTTCGACTTGCTCGAACCCGCGGCGACCGACGAGCGGCCTCTGACCGACTCGGAGATCGGCGCGGCCATTGACGACCCCTACGACTCGCAGCCGCTCGAAGAGATCGTCAGTCCCGGCGAGAGCGTGCTCGTCGTCGTCTCGGACGCGACGCGCGCGACCGGCAGCGCGCAGGTCGTCCACCTTCTCGTCCGACGCCTGGTTCAGCTCGGCATCGCGCCGGTCGCCATGCGCGTCATCTTCGCCACGGGCATCCACCGCCGGGTCACGCGCGAGGAGAAGGCGGAGCTTCTGACGCCGTTTCTAGTGCAGCGCATCCGCACGCTCGACCACGACGCCGCAGACCCCGCGCGCCACGTCTCGTTCGGCGAGACCGAGCGCGGCACGCCCGTCGAGCTTGACCGCGCTCTCTTCGACTACTCGCACGTCATCCTCACCGGCGCAATCGGCTTCCACTACTTCGCGGGCTTCACGGGCGGGCGCAAGAGCGTCTGCCCCGGACTCGCCTCGGCGCGCACGATTGAGGCGACGCACCTTCAGGCGCTCGACTTCGAGAGGGGCGGACGGCGCGCGGGCGTCGGCACAGGTCGTCTCGACGGCAACGCCGTGCACGAGGAGTGCGAGCGCATCGCCGCCGAGTGCGCGCCTTCGTTTCTCATTAACACGGTGACGGACGAGCGGGGCCGGGTCGTGCGCCTCTACGCCGGCGACTGGCGCGCGGCCCACCGGCGCGCGTGCGCCGAATACGCCGACTCACACTCGTTGAAGATTCCTGAGCGGCGCGCGCTCGTTGTCGTCTCAGCCGGCGGCGCGCCCTTCGACATCAATCTCATACAGGCGCACAAGGCCCTGGAGATGGCCTCATACGCCTGCGACGAGGGAGGCGACATCGTCCTCGTCGCAGAGTGCGCCGACGGCCTCGGCCGCCCCGACTTCCTCAAGTGGTTCGACGCGGCTGACTCGCGCGCGCTCGAAGCGCGTCTGCGCGACGCTTACGAGGTCAACGGGCAGACCGCCTGGTCGCTCCTGACGAAGGCCGAGCGCTTCCGCGTCCACTTAGTTTCGTCCCTGCCCGACGACGACGTGCGCCTCATGCGCATGACACCGGCGCGCACAATCGAGGAGGCGCTCTCGGAGATTGAAAGCGACAGGGCCGGCTACCTTCTGCCGCGCGGCGCGGCCTTCATGCCCGTCGTCGCGTCTTGAAGGGCGCGCGGCCCCGATGCTGTTAATCAGGCGTCGGGCCGTGTCGTATACTCGCACGACGCGCGGGGCCCGCGCGCCCTTGAATCAACAGACGGAGGAGAGCAGTGAGACTCAAACTTTTTGCGGCGGCGCTTCTGGCGTCCGCGTCGCTCGCGGGCGCGGCGCAAGTCTCGGCGCAGACACAGCAGACGGCGGCGACGACGAACGGCGAGGTGCGACCGGGCGAGCCGCGCGTGCCTCTGGCGCAGCCCGCGGTCGCTTACGACGTTGCGGGGCACGAGGCCCTGGGCGGTCGTCTGCGCACGCAGACGCTCGCGGGCACGCCCGACGCGCCGGTGAGGAACGTTCGCATCGTCGTCGAGAGCCGCAGTCAGGTCTTCTACAACTACGTCTCAGGCTGGGCGACGTTCTACGGCGAGGACGGCGTGCGCTGCGGTGAGGGCCTCTGGAAGACGGAGGCGCTCGCGCCCGGCGAGCAGGCCGAGGTGGACACGCCGGGCCTGCGCCTGACCTGCACGCCGACGACTTGGCGACTCGTCGCCACAAGCCTCCTGACGCGCGCAGGCGACACGGCCAAGCCCGGACAGAGCACGCCCGCGCAGCCCGACGCGAGCGTCCCCGGCGCGGACGCGACCAATACGACGACCAGCACATCAGCGACCCCAGCCTCAGCGCGCGCCACCGTGCCCCCGCTCGAAATCAACGTCAACGGCAGGACGCTCCCGCTTCAGCTCGGCAACCCGCTTGAGCTGACTGTCGGCAAAGAACGCGTCCGCATCGTCGTCCAGCCGGCACCCTAGCAAGCAAGCCTAGAGGCGAAAGTAGAAAGGCGAAGGGCCAAGAGCCTTTCGCCTTTCTACTTTCGCCTTGATTGTAATCAAATCACAATGGAAGCGTTGTCTCGCCGCCCGCAACCCTGTCTAACATCCTCTTCATCAAAACCCACACCCCGACCTGACGTAAGGAAAACATCCTGCGCCGCCGACGGCGCGTGAAAAACGGAAGGGAAGAGTTTTATGAGAAGAGCTGTTTTGATTGCAGTTTTGGTCGCCGCCGTGTGCGGCGCAGAGGCTTACGCGCAGACGGGCGCGCATGCGTCGGGCGAGGCGAGCAGCGCCGCCTCCGTCAACGGCGACGGCCGCGCCTTGAGCATCGCCTCGGGCACGCGTCTTTCCGCGCAGCTCGAAAGCGCGCTCGACGTGACGAAGGCGCGCGTCGGCGACCGCGTCGTGTTGAAGACGACCGAGGCCGTGAAGTCGCAGGGGCGTACTGTCGTCAACAAGGGCGCGCGGCTCGTCGGCTCCGTGACCGAGGTGCACAGGCGCGCGCGGGGCGACGCCGAGTCGAGCATCACGCTCGTCTTCGACCGGCTTGAGAGCGGCAAGCTCTCCGCGCCGATTACGGCCACCATCAACTCCGTCGCGCAAGCCTCGGCGCGCTCGCGCACGGGCGACGACGAAGACGAGTTTGGCGCAAGCGGAGGCGGCAATGCTTCGGGGCGCGCTCAAGGCGGCGGCGCAGGCCGCAGCAGCAGCGGTGGCAGCGGCGGCGGCGGCCTGCTCGGAGGCGTGACGGGCACGGCCGTCGGTGTGGTCGATTCGACGA
>JALZHC010000663.1 GCA_030914105.1 Acidobacteriota bacterium | reverse complement strand
GGACAAAAGCTCTTCGCGCGCAGCGCGTCCTCTCTTTTGACTTTTTACTTTTGCCTTTTTACTTCCCTGAGCCGAGGGCCTGCTCGATGGCGGCGCGCAGCTCGTCGGGCTTGATGCGCCCCTTGTGGCTGAAGACGATCTTGCCGGTGCGGTCGTAGAGGAATGTGGCGGGCAGCTCGCCGCTCCAGGTCGGGTCAACGAGGTTGATGGCGGCCTCCTGGTCGGCGGCGTTCAGGAGGTATGCGGGCAGCGAAGTGGCGCGCGCCTGCGCGAGGAACTCCGGCACGGCCTTCGCGATGTCCGACACGTCGTCGAGCGAGACGATGACGAAGTCGAGTCGTTCGGAAGGATACTGCCCCTTAATTCTGACGAGGTCTGGGAACTCTTCGCGGCAAGGCTCGCACCAGGTCGCCCAGAAGTTGACGAGCAAAGGCCGCGCGCGCGCGGCTCCAGCGCCGAGCAGAGACTTCAGCCCGTCCTCTTTAATCTCCGTCACCTCGACCTTGCCCGCGTCGGAGGGCAGAGCTTTGGCAGCCGAAGACGGCGGCTGCCCCTGCGACTGCGCTAATGCCCCGCCCGCCGCGGCGGCGTCTCCCTCGCGCGCGCCCGTGCCGCCCGCGACGCACGCGAGCGCGGCGCAGAGCGAGACGACGGCTAACAGAATCCTTCTCATGCTCGTGCCTGCCTCAGTCAACGCAAGTCTCCGCTTTCCGTCCGGTCGCCTTCAAACATTAACCGCGCTTGATCGTGCAGCCGAAGGCTTTGGCCTCGGACTTCTGGACGGTCTTTCCGGCGAGCACCGCTTCGATGGCGTCGCGCAGGTAGTTCGAGCTGATTTTTTCGGGGTCGCGCGAGTTGTCAATCGGGCCGTGGTAGACGAGCTTGCCCGAAGAGTCGAGCAGGTAGGCTTCAGGCGTAACCTGCGCGTCGAAGCGGTCGGCGATGCGGCTGCCCTCGTCCTTGAGAATAGTAAACGTCAGCCCCTTCTCCGAGGCGTGCTGCCTGACCTCGGCCACCGGCTCGTTGTAGTTGGCGTTGATGCCGACGACGTTGACGCCGCGCGCGGCATAGTCCGTCGAGAGCTTCTCCATACGCTCGTTGTAGCCGTTCGAGACCGGGCAGCGCGTCGCCATGAAGATGAGCACCGTGCCGGCCTTGCCCTTCAGGGAGGCGAGCGTGTGCTCGTGGCCGTCGGCGTCCGGCAGTGTGAAGTCCGAGACGACCGCGCCGAGCGTGACGCCCGCGGCCTTGTCGTCGCGCGCGCTTGCGGTCTTCGTCATCCGCACCGCCGCGGCGGCCACCAGGAACGAGACCGCCAGAATTAGTGCGACCGTCGAGAGTTTCTTCATTGCTTTCTGCTTCAACTCCTTTCCATCAGCTTCGAGGGGACGCGCGCCAGCTTAGCCAATCCGGCTTCAAAGTTCAAAGTCGAAAGCTCACGGCTCGCCGCCGCGCGCCGAAGTTTTACACTTAATTTACAGGGCCGGCGCGGAGAGGCTTGAACAGCTTCGGGGGCTTTCGGTGGAAGGAGGCGAGTCAGCGCCCCCGGTCTCGGCTGAGGATGATACGCACGACGCCCGCGCCAATCCCGATGGGGACGATTAAGACTGCGAGCAGGAGCAGGAGGTGTATGAGTCCGCCCGCGGTGAAGCCCAGGACGAGTCCGAGCAGCCAGACCGCAAACAGCAGGCCGGCGAGCGCCAGAGCCGCGACGATGATGATGATTCCATCGTTACGCATCGACGTTCTCCGTGCAGCGCGCTCGCTCAGGCCATCGCGGCCAGCGTCGCGGCGAGCGAGCGGAAGAGGCCGCTGCCGTCGGCGGAGCCGAGCAGCTCTTCGCAGGCGCGCTCCGGGTGCGGCATCAGGCCGAGGACGTTGCGCGCGCGCGAGCAGATGCCGGCGATTGACGCGCGCGAGCCGTTGAGGTTCGACTCTTCGGTCAGACGCCCTTCGGCGTCGCAGTAGCGGAAGACGATTCGGTCTTCGCCGGACAGCTCGGCGAAGGTCTCTTCGTCACAGACGTAGTTGCCTTCGGCGTGCGCGATGGGGAGGCTCAGCACGCCGCCCGCGCGCAAGCCGTGCGTGAAAGGCGTCTCGGTCGTCTCGACGCGGACGTTGACGTGGCGGCAGATGAAGTGCAGCTCGCGGTTCCTAATCAGCGCGCCGGGCAGCAGTCCCGCCTCGCAGAGTATCTGGAAGCCATTGCAGATCCCTAAGACTATCCGGCCGCGCTCGGCGAACGACTTGACCGAGGTCATCACGGGCGAGAAGCGCGCGAGCGCGCCCGCACGCAGGTAGTCGCCGTAGGAGAAGCCGCCGGGGATGATGACCGCGTCGTATGTGGAGAGGTCTGTCTCGCGGTGCCAGATGAAATCCACGGGCTGCCCCACGTGCTTCGAGATGACGTGGTAAGCGTCGTGGTCGCAGTTCGAGCCGGGGAAGACGATCACTCCGAACTTCATGCTTCAACCTCCACTCGGAAATCTTCGATGACCGGATGTGAGAGCACGTCTCTCACATCCTCAAAAGATTTTCAAACTTTGCCGCCATCAACTTCTTTCGCTCCTCGACAAACTGCTCGAAGTTACTCAGACTCAAATCCACGTCGGGTATGTAGTGCTTCGCCATGAAGTCGCGGCGGGCTTGCGGGTTCGGGCATGTCTTATCGAGCCAATCCTTAAAATCATCGTCCCTCTTTTCGGTGTTCTCAGGGCCTTCGAGCAACTGGAGGTTGGCTATGTAGTCAACCTCATCAAGGTAGAAGCCGATTTTGCTCTCAGGTATGCCCCTCTTTAACAAGTTCCTTTTCTTGAAGGAACTGCGGGGGTGAATGTGGTCGAGGTGAAATCTGTTCCTGAAGTCCAGCGTCGGGTAGAGCACGGCGAGCGTCGAGAAGGTGTACGGGCTGCCGTAGTAATAGAGAAAGAGGTTTTGTATCTCGTCGCTGTTGAAGGTGATCGACTTCGGCTTGCCCCGGAACTCATCCACGATCTGCTCAAGCGGGAACCCGCCGTCGCCCTTGTCAATCACCTGACGGATGGGGCGCAGCACGTTGTCGGGCGTGCCGCTGAACGCGCGTTTGAGCAACGAGGCGACCAGCCATTTCTGTATTTGCCTCCTGTCTTCCTTGAACTCCGACGCGTAAACGAAGTTGTGTGGCGAGCCGTTCTTAAGTAGGTAGTAGGCTATGGGAATC
>JALZHC010000124.1 GCA_030914105.1 Acidobacteriota bacterium | reverse complement strand
CGCGTATGTAGTTGAGGACGAACTGCCGGTTAATGTCGCGGATCGTCGAGGAGCGCGCGGCCTGTGCCTTCGTGAGATCAATTCGTCGCATGGTTAAAAGCAGTCAGCGTTCAGCGCTCAGCGTTCAGCCGGATGCCTTTTATCTCGTTCGAGTCAGCATGTCGCTCAGGGGCAAACCCTTTGCGGCCTTTGCGCCTTGCTCGCGTTTTTTGCGTTCAGAGAATCCCTCTCAACCGCAGAGGCCGCGAATAATGCGCAAAGGCCGCAAAGGCTTAAAAGCTGAAAGCTGACCGCTGATTGCTGACAGCTTCCTCATGGCTTCGGCGTGGGCGCGGGCGCGGGCGGCATCTCGAAGAGCTTGTCCTGGACGGCGATGCCGTGCCTGTACTCGGTGACGGTGCGCGTGTAGCTGTCGAATGTGTCTATGGTCGAGACGCGCGTGACGTAGGGGATTTTGATGCCGTCTGCGTCGCGGTAGTCCTCGAAGTCAACCTGGTCGGGGATCGGGCTGAGCACTGTGTCGGTGAGCGTCGAGATGCGCAGCAGCAGCCACGTCTGCGCGTCGAAGAAGTAGCGGCGCGAGACGCCCGGCGCGGGCCGTTCGACGACGATGTAAGCGTCGCGGTCGCCCATCTTCCTGCGCCCCAGAGACCTCATCGTCGCCGTCGGGTGGAACTTAATCACGTCGAAGAGCGAGGCGGCGAACTTCGCGTCGTCCAGCTCCTTCGGCGTCAGCGCGCGCGTCGTGCGCGGGTTACTGACCCAGCCCGAAGCGCCGTTGAGGGCCTGCTCGAACGTGCCCTGCTTCGGAATCTGGACGACCATCAGGAACTTGTCCGGCCCCTTCGAGGTGGCCTCAAACGTCCACGAGCGGCCCTGCGACGCGTCGCGCGTGCCCTTCACAACCTGCGTCTGGAACTTCGAGACGGCCTCCTGCCCGCCGACCGCCGCGACGTAGTTTTCATAAACCTGCTCGACCGTCGGCGGCGGCACGCGCGTCGGCGCAGGGCTGGGCGTCGTGCCGGGCGTCGGAGCCGGGCCGGGTTCGTGGCCCGACTGCGCGAGCGGCAGCGTGGGCAGAGACAGGGGCCGAGTCGAGCCGCGGTGGCAGGTGTAGCAGCTCACCGAGCCGGGGTCGAGGCCGTAAGATTGACTGTGGTTGAGCGTGAGAACCATCTGCATCATCTGGCGCGCGGTGTTCTTCTCCGGCTTGTCGTCGCTCTCCCAGACCCAGTTGTCGAAGCCTGTCTTCGGGTCTTTGCCCTGCTTCACGTGGCAGAAGTCGCACCTCACGCCGAGCGAGGCCGAGACGAAGTTCATCAAAGGGAAGAGCTGCGACTCCGGCAGCCCCTTGAGCACCTTTATATTCTTGCGCGTCTGCTCGACGGGCTTGTCGCCCTGCGCCTGCGCCGCGGCGCTCGTGCGCGCCCCCGCAACGCGACCGGCGATTAGGACTGACGCCGCCGCGGCCAGCGCCGCGCACACCACAACCCTCTTCAATCCCTCTTTCGTCATCACGCTTTGCGAGTCCTTTCTCGTATGTTTCGGCATCCGGCTGACCGAGGCCAGGAGATTTGATTGCACGACCGGAGCAACATTTAAGAGCCTGTGCATTGTACGTGCGGCCCGCGCGCCGCGTCCAACCTTTTTGGGCAGGCACAGAGGACGCGCGCGAGTACAGAACCGCGAGCGTGTGCGAGCGGTACTGTACTCCTGATTCTTCTGAAACATTCCCGCCGCGCGCGCGTGTAAGTTGCCGAGCGTCGCCCGTCCGGCGGACGCACCCCGCAGGAGAAGGAGAGACTATGCTTTCAACCCGCCGCAGAATTTTACTCGCCCTCGCCGTCGCGCTCGCCGCCGCTCCCTCGGCGCTGGCGCAGAAGCCCGCGGAGCAGAGCGCGCCGAAGTCCGAGGACAACTACGTCACCTCGAAGATGTTTCAGAGCCGCGTCTTCGACATCAGGAACCGCGACCCCATCAACCTCGCGCGCGTGCTGGGGCCTCTGACCAGCGGCTTCAAGGGCGCGGTCGTCACGCCGAACCCGGAGTTCCGAACCATCACGGTGCGCGACTTCCCCGAAAACATCGCCGTCATCGAGGAGGCCATCCGCCGCCTCGACACGCCGGAGCCGGCCCGCCCCGAAGTCGAGTTCCGCGTCCACATGCTCGTCGCCTCGAACGACGAGGCGGCCCCGAACCGCTACCCGGCTGAGCTGGCCGATGTGGTCAAGCAGCTCCAGTCCACGCTCGGCTATAAGAACTTCAGCCTGATGGGTTCGCAGGTCGTGCGCAGCAAAGAGGGGCCGGAGGCCACCTTCAACAAGGGCGTCGCCGACCTGAAGCTGGCGGGCGACACCCCTGCGAGCAAGAACCCGGTCTTCTACAACTACCTCATCCGCCAGGTCTCGCTCGCGGGCGCGGGCGCGCAGGCGCGCATCGCCATCGAGGAGTTCAGCATGGACATGCGCGTGCCGCTCTCGCTCGGTTCGGGCCAGATCAGCTACGAGACCGTCGGCTTCAAGAACCAGGTGAGCCTGCGCGAGGGCGAGCGCGTCGTCGCCGGCACGACCAGCATCGCCGACAAGAGCGTCGTCGTCGTTATCACGGCAACCGCGGTGAAGTAAGGAAGGGTGTTAGGTTTTAGGTGCTGGTCAAGAACTGATTCTTACCAGCACCTAGAACCCAAAACCTAACACCCTTCCCGCCGCTTTGGACTCGCGCGTTACTTCAGTATCGGGTGGCTGCCGCCGCGGCTGTGGTCGGCCGTCTGCTCGTAGAGGCGTCGGTCGTTGTGGAAGAGGACGATGTGCTCGCCCTCGTAGCGCGCGACGTTGGAGATGCGCTGGAAGTCGCGCTGGTGCTCGGCGATGAGGAAGGCGCACGGCTCCATCGAGAGCACCATCCCGGCGGCGTAGACGTAGCCGCCGTGGTCGTAGACGCTGCCGGCGTACTGTGCCGCGCCGAGCGCGATGTCGGGCGAGTATGCGCCCGCCGAGTCGCGCGTGCGGTCGGGGCGCGCGATGAAGACCGTGTAGTCCGTGTAGTTCAGGCGGGCCGAGTAGCCGTGGCGGCGCGCGACGGCGAACAGCTCCGCCAGCCCCGAATCGATCGCGCGCAGGGCTTCGGGCGCGGGCCTGCTCACGGCGTAGACGCGCACGCCGCGCGGCGTCCTCGTCTCGAAGTTAAAGGTGTCGCCGGAGTAATACTCGGCCTGCGCGATGAGGCGCGCGTCGGCGCGATTGACTTGCTGCGCGTCGCCGCGCCGCGTCTGCACGCCGTCGCGTCTGTAGGTCTGCGCGGCGGCCTTCGGCGCGAGCGGAGAGAGAAGCGCGCCGCACAAAGTCAAAGCCAACAAGCCCGCCCTGATTATTCTCGCCATCGCCCCTGGTTCTCCCTCCCAAAAAAAATTTCAGGCGCGCTGTCGGGGGGTTAAGACGCCTCCTCCGGCGCACCTGAGTTTTCGTGTCTCCGCGTCTGGCGGAGCGTCCGCTGTTTCGTCCGCCCTCGGAGCGCGTGCGGCCCGCGCGCACGGCGGTCGCGCGAGCGCGCCGCTCTAGGGTTTTCCCCGCTTGTTGTCGTTGCCGCCCTTGCCTCCGCCGTCGTTGCGTGGCGGAGGGTTCTTCGGCGGGTTCGGCACCTGCTGCCTCTCCTTCGGCGGCGGCGGCGGCTTGTTGTCATTCTTCTGCGGCTCGCCGGCCAGCGCGCCGGCGGCGAGCACGCAGGCGGCCAGGGCCGCAATGATGAACTGCTTCAAGAACTTCATACTCCCTCGTCGAGCCTCCTCATCTCCTTTGATCGCGCATCGGGGAGAAGTGGAGAGACTCGCGCGTCCCGCCGTTTCGTGTGGCAAGGACGGTGCCACGCCGCCTGAGCCGCCCTGCAAAAGCTTACGACGTTTGAAGGTTATGGCCTCGCACCGTATAGGTCAAGCCTCGCACCGTATCGTGTACGAGGCGCGCGCCCCTCGCGGCGACGCGCTTTTCAACGTCTTACGACGACTCTCGCGCTTCCGACGTTGCCACTACCGTCGAAGGCGCGCAGAGAAATCGTGTGCTCGCCGGGGGCCGCGATGGTCAGGTCGAGCGCGTAAGACTCGCGCGGGCTGTCGGCGATGCCGTCTTCGGGAAAGACCGCGCGCCACTCGCCGCCGTCAACGCTCACGTCCGCGCGCCGCACCATCCCGCTCGCATCCTCGACCGTGAAGCGCACGCGCACGTGGCCGTCGGCGCTGACCTGCGGCTCTGCGGCGGCGCGCACCACGGGCGGCGTGCTGTCCACGTCAACCGGCTCGCTCACGCGCTCGCCCGTGAGCGCCTGACCGAGCGAGTTCTCCGGCGCGTCCGAGGCGACGACCTTGAAGACGTAGCGACCGTCGCCGAGCGTCGCGCCGTCAATCGAGTAGAAATTGTCGCGCAGCTTGTCCTTGAGCAGGTGAAACGTGGCGTCGGCGACGGGCCGGTAGTAGACGGAGTATTCGAGCGTGTCGCCGTTGCGGTCTTCGGCCTGCCACTGAAGTGAGACCGCGCCCCGCTGGAACATGCGCCGCGGCGGAATCTGCACCGCCGCGCCGACGAGCGACGGGTCGAGGCCCGCGGCCTCTATGTTCGGGTCAACCGGAATCTGCACCGCGGGCTGGAGGGCGACGCCGACGGGCAGAACCTGTATCTGCGTGACTTCGGGCGCGACGTTGCGCGGAAGATAAGCGAGGCTCACGTCCTCGACGCGCGCCTCGCCCGCTGGCGAAGTTGAATGCAGGACTGCGCGCCACTGTATGAAGCGCGCGCGCGGGCTGGCGATCTGCGCGCCCGCGGGGTCGCGGTAGGGCGTGCTCCACTCGCTCCAGGTCATGCCCGGCTTCTCGGTGTTTCCGGTGCGCGTCTGCAACTCGACCTGCCCGCGCCCGCGCCACCAGATGCGCCCCCACGAGGCGACGAACTTCGCGTCGCGCACGGGCGACTCGTAGGTTCCCTCGGCCACCGAGTCGGCGGCGAAGCGGAAGAGCTTGCCTTGATTCGACGACGCGGCGAAGACCTGCCGGCCCGCGACGACGAGAGAAGAAATCTGATCCTCGCTCGACTGCACGAGCAAAGTGTCGCGCCCGTCGTCTGTGACGGAGTAGATGCGCCCCTTGTCGCTCGTGCCGATGAGGACGCTTCCGCCCTGCGGCGCGGCGGCGACGGAGAAGGCCGTGACGGTCTGCGAACTCCAGAGCACGTCGGCCCCGCCGTCCGGCGTGACGCGGAAGACGGCGCTGCGCGCGTTCTGCAATTCGTTGCGGCTGCGCGCCTGCGCCTGCCCCGTAGCCGTGGTCGTCGTCTGCGCGCCGCTCTCGTCAACGGTCGTCACGGTGCCCGTCACAGTCCCGCCCGCGCCCGCCGTCGTCACGCTCTGCGTCTGCGAGGCCGAAGAAGTGGACGTCTGGCGCGAACTCGTCGCCGCGTCGCTCAAGGCGAGGGCGTAGATCGAGCCGTCGGAGGCCACCGTGAGCGCGTGAATCTCGCGCAGAGGCGAGTCGTAGAGCGCGAACGCCTTGCCTTCGGGCGAGACGCGAAGGACGAGTCCGCCGGGGTCTGTGCCCGCGATGAGGTTGCCGCGGCTGTCGGCGGCGAGCGAGATGATGTGCGTCTCGTTCGTGTCGACGAGCAGAGAGTCTTCGGGCTTCGCGCCCGAAGCGCGCACGCGGTAGAGCTTGCCCTTGTCGCCCGTGCCGACGGCGAGCGCGCCGTCGCCCATCACGGCGAGCGACCAGATGTACTTGTCGGGCGGGTCGAAGTAGACTTCGGCCTTGCCGTCCGAAGTGATGCGGTAGACCTTGCCGTCGGGCGAAGTGCCCGCGTAGAGCGCGCCGTCGCGTCCGACGACGAGCGCCGTCACGTCCAGCTCCGCCGAGTCGTAAAGGAGAGAGCCTTTGCCGTCCGCGCCGACGCGGAAGATTTTCCCGTCGTGGCCCGTGCCGAGGTAGACGTTTCCACTTGAGTCCGCCGCGCTCGACCAGACGTAAGCCTGCTCGGTGTCGAAGAGCTTCGTGAACTGCGGCGCAAGCATCAGCGCGCCCGCGTCCGTCACCGAGACGCCGTGCGACTCGCCGTTCAGAAGCTCGGCGCGCGAGCCGGTCTCCCACACGACGGGGCCGCCCGCGCGCACCAGGGGCGCGGACAGAAGTGCGAACGCGAAGACGATGAAGAAGGGTTGAAGAGCGCGAAGGGTAGATGTTCTGTTAGACATTAAATCACAGGGTCGCTTTCAAGTTCTCGGCGGACAGAGGGAAGACCGGCAGTGTCCGCCGAACAGGTTTGACAGGGCGTGCGCCGCTCGCGCCGGCCACAACGGAATCATAACCCGAAAGCCGCGTGCGGGAAACCGCGTCAACGACCCGGCTCCTGCGCCCAAAGCTTCAGCAGCGGCTCCGTGTCGGGGAAGCTCAGGCCGTCGCGCCGCAGGGCGTAGACGCAAAGTCCGTTGACCGCCGTCTCCGTCGCGTGGTAGCGGTCGTAAGCGTCGCCGTTCACGTCGCCCCAACTGCCGTCCCGGTTCTGGTGCGCGAGCAGAAACTCCGTGCCCCTGCGGATGAGCGGGTCGGAGTCGTCCGCGCCGAAGGACTTGAGCGAGTCCATGATCTCGCCGAGCATGTCTGAGTCGCGCGCGGCGACGGCCTTCGGCAGACCGGCACGCAGGAACGCGTACTCGCGCGGCAGCAGACGCGGGTCGAGCCGGTAAGTCCAGAAGTCGCCGAGCGTGTAGACGACGTGCGTGACCGAGTAGACGGCGTCCATGTACTCGATGTCCGTGCCGCGCCCCGCGGCGTCGTAAGGGCGCAGCACGGGCAGCCACTTGAGCACGTCCGCGTAAGAAGCGCCGAGCGTGACGCCGTAGCGTTCGCCCGTATAGGCGGCGACGAGCGCGTCGTACCAAACGTCGAAGCGCGTCCGCATGAAGAGACGCCTGTGGCAGACGCGGCACACACGCGCGCCGCGCGGATTGTCAGCGCCGTCGTAGTCGCACTCGTCGGGCACGTCGGCGGGCGGAGGCTCCTGGAGAGGATCGAAGGCGAGATAGTCGCGCGCCGAAAAGCGCGAAGCCGCGCGGCGGAGTTCTTCTTTGAGCCGTTCGTCGCGCAGGCCGATGCTCTCGGCTGCGTCCGCGCCGGAGACGAAGTCGGCAATCGTCTCGGCGTCAGCGTCGGCGGGCAGCGTCCGGTGAGTCTGCTGCCACCTGCGCGCGCACTCCAGCGCCATGCCGCGCGCGAGACGGCTCAGGCGCTCGTCGCGGACGGTGTTGGAAATCGCGCCGAACCACCAGACGTAATCCGAGCCGTAGTCGTCGAAGTTTGCGGGCTTGCTCGCGCTGCGGAAGACGAAGCGCACGCCGCGCTCAATCGCACGCTCGCGCTCTGACTCTGTGAACCTCGCCCCCGACCACAGCGCGCGCCCGCGCGCCGCACGCTCTCTTCCCGCGCGAACCCGCGTAGCTTGTGCTCGTGTTGATACTGCGCGCGCCTGGGCAAGACTCGCGCCCGCAGTAATGAGGACTGCTGAGCAACAAGCCAATAAAACACGCGTGCAAAGATTCAAAGTCACTTTTCAGACCCGAACGCTGCCCGATGACTGTAGGGGCAGGCAAGAGAAAGGATGAAGTAGGAAGCAAAGGGATGGCAGGCGAGCTTTCATCCTTCATCCTTCCGCCTTCCGCCTTCATCCTTCTCGATTCACGTCCCGACGTATCGCGCGTAGAGCGAGCGCGCAAGCGCGGCGTCCTCCGTGCCGCGCACGATGGCGCGCGCGTCCTCGAAGACGGTCAGCTCGTATTCGCCCGCGCGCAGGCGGACGAGGTATTGGTTGGCCTTCACTTCGCCCGCGCCACGAAGCCGCGCGGCCAGCAACTCAAGGTCAACACGCGTCGCGCGCCGCGGGCTGACCTGCACCGCGTCGCGCCCGCAGAGCACGGTCGTCATGTCGCCCGCCTCGGCTTCGAGCGTCTCGAAGCGGCCCCGAACGCAAGTCGCGCAGTCGGGCGCTCTCTCTCGAAGCGCGATGCTCCGCCACTCGTTGCGCCACACGTCGAACTGTAAAAGCCCGCCGTGTAGACTCTCGACGCGACCGGCCAGGAGCTTCAAGGCTTCGGCCACCTGCACCGCGG
>JALZHC010000123.1 GCA_030914105.1 Acidobacteriota bacterium | reverse complement strand
CCCCCGGCCAGGCAACGCGGAGGGGCGGAAAAACGTCTTAGATTGCAACAATTTGCTCCCCCAAAGAGCTTTGCAAAGATGGCCGCCGGAACAAATCCGAAGGCGGCGGCGTTAACCATCCCGACGCCATTTTTTTTCAGCGCGCAAGCGCCTTTTATTCGACCCGGTAACCACATGAAGAACTTCGTCCTACGTTCCCTCTTTGCGTCCCTCTTGTCGCTCGCGTCCTTCGCCGCGGCCTCCGCGCAGACGAAGGCGACGAAGCCCGCCGCGCCGCAGACGAAGCAGGCCGCGCAGCCGGACGACCTCCAAAAGTTCCGTCAGGATTTCATCAAGGCCGCCGAGGACTACCGCGCGAGCTTGCGCGAGCTTGCCACGTCCTACGAGCGCGACTTGGGGAAGGCCAAAGAGCAGCAGGAGACTTTGAAGGGACTCTACGCCGACGGCCTCATCTCGCGCGTCGAGTTCGAGTCGAGCGGGAAGTCTATCGTCGAGGCGCAGGCGAAAGTTGACGACGTGCACAAGCAGCTCGCGCAGGCCGACGAGACCATCGCCGCGGCGAACAGGCCCGTCGAGGCAGTCGTCGCGTCCGACACTTTGACGGCCCGTGCCGCGCCCGCGTGGACGACCGGCAGCACGAGGGTTGACGGCCTGATCCGTCTCAACGCCAAGCGCTTCGGTATTGATCCGTACCTCGTCTTCTGCGTGATGACCCAGGAGTCGCACTTCAACACGGGGGCCACGAGTCCCGTCGGGGCCGCCGGCCTGATGCAACTGATGCCCGGCACAGCCGCGCGCTACGGCGTCGCAAACATCTACGACCCCGCGCAGAACATCATGGGCGGCACGCACTACCTGAGCGACCTCTTGAGACTCTTCGGCGGACGGGTTGATCTCGCGCTCGCCGGCTACAACGCGGGCGAGGGCGCGGTGATGAAGTACGGCAACCGCGTGCCGCCCTACAGCGAGACGCAGAACTATGTGCGCACCATCGGGACTCGCTACACGCAGAATACGGGCGTCTCTCTGACGGCGAAGACGTCTGCGCGCAAACAGAGCGGCAGCAGGTAACTTCAACGAGCCGGCGGCGACGTTCAGGCTCGCCCACGACAGAATGCATTCAACACGAAGGCGGCGCAGAGAGAAACGTCTCTGCGCCGCCTCTTCGTTTGCCGTGCCTCATTCGGCCTGTGCATCCGTCTGCGTCCGGCGGAGGCGGAGGCTTGCGAGCGCGACGCCGCCGAGCGCGGCGAGGAAAGGGAACAGCTCGACGACGTAACGCGGCTCAGGGTTTTCGAGCGTGGACATGAAGGCGAGACGCGGGATGGTCAAAAGCAGCGCGAGCGCCAGCCACTTCCAAGCCCCCGCGCGCCGCCCGCGCCACAAGGCCCACGCGCCGGCCACGCCGAGCAGCGTGTAAACCCAGGTCAGCCCGGCGAAGAGCGGCAGCCAGAACTGCTGGTGCAGGTCGTAGTCGAGGTCTTCGAGCGGGAGCAGCTCGCCGTTGAAGGCGTAGAAGTCAGAGTGCGTGTCGAACCAGAGCGCGGCGGCGCGCTTGAGCGGCAGCCAGAGATAGTAGCGCGCGGGCGCGCGGCGGACGCGCTCGTCTGCGAGGCGCGCGAACTCGGCGTCAATCTCCGGCGTCATACGGACGTTCTGACTTTCGGCGCTTCCCTGCCCTTCGTCTTCATCCTGCTGGTCGTCGCCCGAATCGTCCGACGATTCATCTTCGTCATTGCCGTCGTCGCCTGCCTCATTCTCGTCCTGCCCGTCCTTGTCCGAGTCCGCGCCGGTCTTCTCCGCGTCGTCGGAGTTGTCGCCCTGCGCCGCGGGCGGCGTCTGGTTGTATCGGTCGAGCAGCGCGGCGACGCGCGCGCGCTCTTCGGGCGAGTCGAAAGCCTTGTCGGGTATCTGGCCGATGCGGATCGGCTTCTGGTCGAGCTTCCAGAGCAGCGGGTCTATGTAGCGCGGGTCGTCAATCCACGTCCGCACCCAGCGGTGATAGCCGCGCGGCACGAACTCGTCCGGCATCGTCGCGTAAAAGGGCGCGAGCGGCTGGAAGACTTGAAAGACGCGCTCGTTCCTTATCGTCCAGGGCAGCATCAAGAGGACTGTCGCCGCCGCGAAGACCGAGCCGAACGCGAAGGCGCGCACGAGCCGACGCGCCATCGAGACGCCGTCGAGACGACGCGCGAGACGGACGCCCGCGCGCGTCTCTGTCTGCACGTTTGGCAGCGACTCTGCGTTTGAATCTGCACGCGAGGCGCGCGCGTCGAAGAGGTACGCGAGGACGAGCGTCACGCCCGCGCCCGCCGCGAAGAGCCCGCCGTCGGGCCTGACCATAATCACAGAGCCAGCGCAAAGCCCCGCGACAGCCCACCACAGAAGCTGCGCCCGACTGCTCCGCGCCCTGAGCGCGAGCGTCGCGGCCAGCGTCAGGGCGAGAGCGAGGAAGATCGTCAGCGTCTCGGTCAGAATCGTCGCCGTGTAGATCACGGTGAACGGGCAGACGACGGCGAGCGCGAGCGCGAGCGCGGCGGCCCTACCTTTGCGCGCCTCTACGGGCTGCCAGAGGAACGCGAGCGCGGCGACGAAGAGGCATGAGGCCGTGTCGAGGAGCGCCTGCGCAGTCCTCGCTGCCGCGTCGTTGCCGTGCCCGAAGGCCGCGTAGACCGCGGCGAGGAAGAGCGGATAGCCGGGGAGCCTGATGTAGGTCGGGGCGTAGGGCGGCCCTTCGTCGGCGGAGTAGGCGTGCTGTTCGAGGACGTTGACGGCGAGGCGCGAGTAGACGCGCGCGTCGCCCGGCTCATCGTTGGCGAGCAGGCGCGCGACGCAGAGTCTGGAGGTCAGGGCGAACGCGAAGAGGAGTAGAAAAATTATCCAATGCTTCTTTCGCACGACCGCCGATTGTAGTCCGCGCGCGCCCGCCGAGTCACCTTCAGACCGGGAGACGACCGGACTGCGACGCGGGCGTTGTCGCTTGAGGCTGGCCGAGCATGAGCGCCTTCGCGCGCCAGCCTTCCGGCGTCTCGGTCGCGTCGGCGACGCCGGCCCCGCTCGGACTTAGCCGAACGACGAGCCGACCCGTCTCAGACCAGATTGAGCTTCGTCCCGCCGCCGCGAGTCCCCCGGTCGGACTCCCGAAGTTGGCGAGCGCCACCGCCAGCGAATGTCGCGCCGCGTACGCGCCTAGACGCGCCGCTTCGCCCTCGAACTCCGAGGGGATGACGAACATACTCGCCAGGTAGTTTTTCGCGCCCCTGCCCGCCGCCCTCCGCGGGTGTGACGGCCGGCCAACGTCTGCGCAGACCGCCAACGCCGCGAGGTGGCCGCCGAACCGGACGAGCGGATTGCGTCCGCCCGGTTCGAACACGGTCGCCTCCGCCGGAGGCACGACGCCGTCGCCGCGCGCGCTCTCGCCGAAAGCGCCGAGGCGATGCTTCGTGTAGAGCGTCGTGGTGCGGTCGGGAGAGATGACGAACGCCGCGATGTGGAGCCGCGCCCCGATCCTGACCGGCGCGCCGACGACGAGCGTCGTCGAATGAGACGCCGCCGCTTCGATAAGAGGCGCGAGGCGCGGGTCGTGCTCGGAGAAGGCCAGCGCGTCGGCGAGGCCAATTTCGTAGCCGGTGAGGGAGAGTTCGGGGAACACGACGACCTGCGCCCCTTCCGACGCGGCGAGTTTGGCCAGCCGCAGGTGCTCTTCGAGGTTCGCTTGCACGTCGCCCTCGACCGGGCACGTCTGAGCGACAGAGATGGAGCGGGGCTGCATCCTGCGTGCACCTCAATGAAGACGTGATTTGTCGGGACGACGTGCGACCCGGCGCTGGCGCTCACACGCTTTGCGAAGCGCGTCAGGAAAAAGTCCGGGCGCGTCGCGTCGTCAGGTTTCGTCGTTGCGCCCCAAGATATTACTACCTTTCCGCGTGCGTGCCAGAGGGCCGAGCATCCAACGACCGCTCGCTCCCTCGACCACGATGTACTTCCCCGCCGAGATGACTTCAACGCCAGTCGCCCTCGCCCGCGGGCGGGTCGCCGCCCCAGCGCTCGCGCATACGCTGACGGAAACGCTCCCGCTCCTCCGGGGTCAAGCGCGCCCAGTCCTTCCTCATGAGGCGGCGTGCGCGCGAGCGCGGCCCGCCGCCGTGGAGTCCGAACCCGCCGAAGAGGATGCGGCACAGCAACAGAAGTCCGAGCGCCTGCCAGAAGTTGACCTGACGCACGCTGAAGAGCGGCGGCAGCAGCCAGTTCCAAAGCAGCTTCACCACCTCGCCGCCGACGATGACGAACAAAGCCATCCCCAAGAGCGCCAGCGGCGCGATGAGAAGCACCCTTTTCAATCTCGGTTTCATGTCTCACCCCCTCACGCTTTCGTAAATTCGTCGTAGACGCTTTGCAGACGCTCGCGCAGGCGCAGCACCGCGTAGCGCTTGCGCGAGAGCAGCGTGTTCACGCTCACGCCGGTCGCGGCGGCCATCTCCTTGAAGCTGCGCCCTTCCAGCTCGTGCGCGACGAAGACCTCGCGCTGCTCCGGCGGCAGCTCCGCGACCGCCAGCTCCAGCTCGTCGAGGAGCAAGCTGCGCGCGTAGAGCGCCTCCGGCCCGGCATCGGGCGAAGGCAGCAGCTCTTCCAGACTCCGCGGCTCGTCATCCTCGTCGGCGTCGGCGTCGCCGAAGCCCTCCGGCCTCTTTCGTCGGAAGAGGTCAATGATTCGGTTGCGCGCCGCGCGGAACAGCCAGCCGGTGACGTGGTCAATTGGCATCAGCATGCGGTTCGCTTCCACGAGCTTGTAGAAAACGTCCTGCAGGATGTCTTCGGCGTCGGAAGGGTTGGGCACGCGGCGGCGGATGAAGCTGCGCAGACGGGACTGCTCCCGCTCGAACACTTCGGAGATTCGTTCGTCTGCTTCGACTGCCATCGCTCCGGTCTCGCTGCGCCCTTCGCCTACTTCTGTAGACGGATGAGGGGGCGCGTTTATTGTAGGGCCGACGCGTCGCAGAGGGCGGCGAGGCTTGACTTCGCGGGCTGAAGACGGACAGGCGTGACCTTCCGAGAAGGCGTCGGATGAGCTTGCGCCGCGAAGCCTGAGCTTCGCCACTTCAGCAGAGAGAAGGTCTCGGCGAACGAGACGGCCTATGTAGCGGGTTCTCCAAAACTGCCGAGTTCTCGCGCGCCTTCAAGTGTCGGGCCGCGTCCGGGCACGCGTTCGCACGGCTTCACTCGAAGCGCAAGGCCACCAGCGGGTCAACGCGTGCGGCGCGGCGCGCGGGGATGTAGCAGGCCAGCAGGGCGACGGCGACCAGCAAGAGCGCGACGCCGACGAAGGTGACGGAGTCGGTCGTGCCCACGCCTAACAGAAGGCTTGCCAGCACGCGCGTCAACGCGAACGCGCCCGCCAACCCCAGCGCGATGCCGACCAGAGCCAAGCGCATCCCCTGACTCACGACCAGCCGCAGCACGTCGCGGACTTGCGCGCCGAGTGCCATCCGGATGCCGATCTCGTGCGTGCGTTGGCTGACCGTGTAGGTCATCACGCTGTACAGTCCCATCGTCGCCAACACGAGCGCCAGCACCCCGAACGTCGAAGCCATCCCCGCTGCGATGCGCGGCCCCAAATACGCCAACGACAGATTCTCATCCGCCGTCATCACGCCGAACACCGGCAGCCGCGCGTCCACCTGCGCGATTTCGCGGCGCGCGCTTTCGACCGCCGCCTGGAAAGCGCCGGCTGACTCTGTGCTGATGAGCAAAGTCATTCTGGAGCGCGGGTGCTGGTAGACGGGCAGAAACATATAGAGTTGCCGGTCTGTATACAGAGAGCTGTAGTGTCCGTCTTTGGCGACGCCGACGATCTCCATCAGCGGCGTGCCCTGCGCGAAGCGAAAGCGCTTGCCCAAAGCATTCTCGGAGCTGCCGTAGAACCGGCGCGCGAACTCCTGATTGACGATCACGACGCGGGGCGCGTCGGCTGTGTCGTGGTCGTTGAAATCGCGGCCCAGCACGAGCGGCGTCCGCAGGGTCTCGAAATACTTCGGCGTCACGAGACTGCACTCGGAGGTGACGCCCTGATTCGGCGGCGGGTCGGCCTCGCCCTCCTTCACGATGGGGCCGCGCGAGCCGCGCGCGTCCCAGAGCGGCAACTCGCTCGCCAGCGCGACGGCGCGCACGCCGGGCTGCGCTTCGATGCGGCGCTGGACTTCGCGAAAGAGCCGCCAGGTGCTCTCCTGATCGTAGCCGAGCAGGCTGGGGTTAATCATCATCGTGACCAGATTGTCGGCCTGGAAGCCGGGGTCGGTGTGGCTGGCCTGACCCAGGCTGCGAATAAACAGCCCCGCACAAATCAGCACGACGATGGAAATCGTGACCTGCGCGACCACCAGCGCGCCGCGCAGGCTCCAGCGACGAAGGCCGCGCGACGGACTCGCCGCGCCTCCCTTGATGACGGCGACCAAGTCGGCGCGCGAAGCCAGCAAGGCCGGGGCCAGCCCGAAGAGCACGCCCGTCAACATGGAGACCGCCAGCATCCATTTCAAAACGTAGCCGTCCGGCGCAAGTTCGAGGCTCATCGGGTACGGAACCGGCGGGAAGCTCGCACGTATCACGTCTGTCCCCCAGTAAGCCAGAGGCCATCCCAACACGCCGCCCAGCAGGGCCAGCAACAGACTTTCCGTCAGAAGCTGCCGCGTAATGCGCCCGCGGCTCGCGCCAATCGCCAGCCGAATCCCGATCTCCCTGGCGCGCGTGGCGGCCCGCGCCAGCATCAGGTTCGTCACGTTGGCGCAGGCCAGCAGTAGCACCAGGCCGGAGACACACAGGGCCAGCAGGCCGCCGTATTTGAGAACCCGCGTCGCGTCCCCGTAGCGCCCGTCCTGTTCCGTCCGGAGCTGAATTTTGATGTCCGCGTCTTCCGGGTAAAGTTTCGCCAGACCGCCGGTCAGCAGATTCAAATCCGTCTCCGCCTGCGCCAACGCCACGCCGGGTTTCAGACGCCCGTAGAGCTTGAAGAGCGCATAGCCGCGATCCGTCTGCCAGTCGGCGCGGCGGACAAATTTTTCCGTCATCATCAGAGGAATCCAGAACGCTTTGCGGAGGAAAAATTCCGAGCCGAGAAACGATTCCGGCATGACGCCGATGACGTTGAACGGCTGTCCGTTCAGGTAAATCGTCTTGCCCACAATGCCCCGGTCTGAGTTGAAGCGCCGCTGCCACAAAGAGTAACCCAGCACCACCACCGGATGCGTGTTCGGCGTGCGGTCTTCTTCCGGCAGAAAGCCTCGACCGAGCATCGGCTTGACGCCCATCACGTCGAAATAATTGCCGCTGACCAACTCGCCCCACAACACCTCGGCGTGCCCGCCATCGTCGGCGCTGCGGCTTTCGCCGGAGCTGACGGCCGCCGCCGCGCCCGTCCACGCGCAGAGGTCGGAGAAGCTTTTGTTCCGGTCGCGCAAATCCACGAAGTTCGGGTAGGAAAACTCCCCCCAGACCTGCGCATCCGTTTTTCTCCCCCAGTGCGCGGCTATCAATTCCTCAGGCTTGTCCGCGGCCAGCGGGCGCAGGATGAAGCCGTTCACCGCGCTCAGGATGGCCGTGTTCACGCCGATGCCGAGCGCCAGCGCCAGCGCGGCGACCACAGTGAAGCCGGGCTGCTTCGACAGTATCCGCACGCCGTAGCGCAGGTCGCGCAGCAAGTCCCAAAGCCAGCGCGTCCCACGCGCGTCGCGGCACATCTCCTTCACCTGCTCCGGGCCGCCGAGTGCGAGACGTGCCTGCCGCCGCGCCTCCTCCGGGCTGTGCCCTTCGGCGATGAGGTCGCTCGTGTGCTGTTCGAGGTGGAAGCGCAGCTCCTTCTCCAGCTCCTCTTCACACTTCCTTCGGCGCAACAGGCGATGCCACCAACTCATCCCGCACCCCCTTCAGACAGTTTGAGGATCAGGCCCACGGCCTCTGTCAGACGCTGCCAGCCCGCGGCCTCCGTTTCGAGCTGCGCCCTTCCTTTCCGCGTCAGGCGGTAGAACTTGGCCTCGCGCCCGGTCTCGGTCTCCTTCCAGTCCGCCGTCAGCAGGCCGCGGTTTTCGAGCCGGTGCAGCGCCGGATAGAGCGAGCCTTGCGGAACCTGCACCACGCCGCGCGACGCCTGCTCC
>JALZHC010000662.1 GCA_030914105.1 Acidobacteriota bacterium | reverse complement strand
GCGCTCGCCTCGCGCACGACGAAGCCCTCGACCCACGGCCGCGCCGACTCCTCGTCCGCGCGGTTCACGCCGTAGTTGCCGATGAGCGGGTAGGTCATGCAGACGATCTGCCCCGCGTACGAAGGGTCTGTCAGAACCTCCTGGTAGCCCGACATCGAGGTGTTGAAGACCATCTCGCCGCACGCCTCCGCGTGGGCGCCCCACGCGCGGCCGCGGAAGGCGCGGCCGTCTTCGAGCACGAGCAGCGCCGGCCTGTTCTCTCTGTTAGTCATCCCGTTTCAGTCCAGCCTTCGGTCGCCTGGTTTCACTTAAGCCTGCGTGCGCAGGAACTGCTGCGCCTCGTTGAGCCAGCGCTTGTCGGCGCGGTACTTGTAGGCGGGCGCGGTGCGGACGGCCTCGACGCAGCGCTGCATCCACTCGACGGCCTCGCGCGCGTGGCCGAGGCCCGCATGCGCGCGCCCCATCAGGTAGAGACCTTCGGGGTCGGACGGTCGCTTGTCGAGGAAACGTTGCAAGGCGTCCTGCGCGTCTTTGAACTGGCCTGCGGCGAGATAGGTCGCGCCGACCTCGCGCCAGACCTCGTGCTGCGAGTGCGCCTCGTCGCGCCCGACGACCTCGCCGAAGTGCCCGATGGCTTCGGGCAGCCGTCCTTCGAGGCGCGCGATGCGGCCCAACTGGTAATGCGCGTCGGTCTCTTCGGGGTCAATCTCGACGGCGCGCAGGAAGCGCGCGCGCGCCTCCTCGTACTCCTTGCGCTGAAGGTGTAGGAGGCCCAGATTGTAGTGCGCCGAGGCGTCCGCGGGGTTGAGCGTCGCGGCTTCGAGGTTCTGCCGGAACGCCGCGCGCGCCCGCTGGCCGCGCATCATCTCGCCGAAGTAGCCGCGCAGAAGGAAGAAGGCGAGCAGCAGAAGAAACGGCGACGCAAGCAGCGCCCTGAAGATGATGAGCAGCGGCGAGGCGACGAACATGACGACGGTGCTGATGACGACCACGACGAGCGCGCGCCACCAGGTGAGCCGGAAGACCTCGCGTACGGCGGCCACGGCCCAGAGCGTGAAGAGCGTGAGCGGCTGGATGAGCAGGAACAGCATCGCGTTCGTCAGCGCACCGATCATCTGGTTCAACTGCTCCTGGGTCGCGCTGTCGGGCTGCGAGTTGCGGAGCGTCTGCGCGGTCTCGCGCGCGGCCAGGAGAGTCTTCGTCACCGCCGCCTCGTTCAGGCCCGCGGCGTTCGCCACGTAGACGAGCGGGAGCGCGAGCAAAGAAGCCGCCGCCAGCGCGTAGAAGGCGGTCGCGGCCATCGGCGCGTACTCCTGCCGCAGGACTATCCCGAAGCTCGCGCGCCGCTCGAAGAGGTTCGACAGCAGCACCGTCGCGGGCACGAAGACGAGCGCGACCATCAGGAGGCTGCCGGCTGAGCTGAGGACTGCGACCACAGTCGCCCACGCGCCGTGGCCCAGAGGCGCGAGCGACGGGTCGTGCCATTGCGCGTAAATAGTGTGAGCGATTTGCAGCAGCAGCGCCAGCAGCGCCGCCTGACCGAGCGGCACGCGGTCGCGCACTTCGGCCATCCCACGCGCGGGCGCGTAGAACATCAAGAGCAGCGGGCGCAGCCAGTCGGCCATAGGAAGAATTTTAGATTTTTGATTTTAGATTTGCGATTGCCGCGTCCGGTACTCTGCCTCTCGTCTTAAACTGGAAGCCGACCGCCGGCAGACAAAATCGCAAATCTAAAATCAAAAATCGCAAATCTTATTCTACTCCTCGCTCTCCTCCGGCCTCACGTCGCGGCGGCTGGGGATGCCTGGGTATTCGGTCTCGTGGCGGATGAAGCTGGCCTTCGAGAGCGGCCAGTAGCGGAAGAGCGCCTTGCCGTAGATGTACTTTTCGGGCACGAGTCCCCACGAGCGCGAGTCCGAAGAGTTGTCGCGGTTGTCGCCCATGACGAAGTAGTAGTGCGGCCTGACGTAGACGGGCGGGTGGTCGTCGGGCGCGACGTTCAGGGTCGGGTCGAGGTAAGGCTCAGGCAGCTCCTTGCCGTTGACGTAGACGCGGCCCGCGCGCATCTGCACGGTCTCGCCCGGCAGGCCGATGACGCGCTTGATGTAGCTCTTCGAGGGGTCGTCCGGGAACCAGAAGACGACGATGTCGCCGCGCTCCAGATCGGGCAGGCCGTAGTAGATGAGCTTGTTGACGAAGATGCGCTCGCCGTCGTGAAGGCGCGGCAGCATCGAGGTGCCCTCGACCTTGACGGGCTGCGCGACGAAGACGAGCACGAGCGCCATGATCATCAGCGCGAAGACGAGGTCGCGGAACAGTAGACGCGCCTCGCCCCAGAAGTGCGTGCGCGACTCCTCGCGCAGGCTTCGCACCTCTATGTCGCGGTCGTCGTCCGCCGCCACGTCGCCGAACGCCGGCGCGCGCCGGCCCTTGTTTCCGAAGAGGAGCATAGTCTTAAGTCTTTGACGCGCCGCGCCGCCACAAGCCGACGCCTGCGCGCGAATCCGAGGTTAGCCGCCGCGCGCGCGCCTTGTCAACGCGGGGCAGTAGACGGTAGACAGTAGTCAGTAGACAGTAGAAAATCGTTCGCTGGCGGAGGCTCACGATGTCAGTGCTGAGGCCCGCCGCACGGAGCCTACTGGCTACTGACTACTGTCTACTCCCCGAATCCTTGACAGCCGTCGCGGCCCGTCTCTATTATCGCCAAAGTATTGGCATCCTTGGACAAAAACCCTGGACGGGCTTGGCAGGAGCCGGAAGCGGAGGCCGAAGAGACGTGATTAAACTCGACATCGTGAATCGCGTGGCGGAGCGGACGGGCGTGCCGAAGATGAAGGCCGAGCAGGCCGTGGACGCCCTCTTTCATTCGATGAAGGAGGCACTGGCGCGCGGCGAGCGCATCGAGCTGCGGGGCTTCGGCGTCTTCGTCGTCAAGCCGCGCAAGCGCGGCGTGGGCCGCAACCCGCGCACCGGCGAGGAGGTCGCCATCCCCTCCGGCAAGACCATCCGCTTCAAGGCCGGCAAGGAGCTACAGGCCCACGGCTTCTCCCCCGAAGACGGCCACGACGACCACGACACACACGACACGGAGGCCCACTCCGGCGACGCCTCCGCCCCTCCGTCTCCCGAAAGCAACTTCTGAAAGAGAGGTCAGAGGTCGGAGGTCAGAGGTCAGTAAAAGCCGAAGCCGGCAATGGTCTCAAATAAATT
>JALZHC010000661.1 GCA_030914105.1 Acidobacteriota bacterium | reverse complement strand
CCGCGGAAGAGGGCGCGGTCGTCGCCGAAGGGGTCGCGGACGCGGGCGCCGAGGCGGTCGGCGAGGCCGAGGCGGCGGGCGACGAAGCGGGCGAAGCGCCGGGCGCGAGCGGCTGCAAGCCGCCGAGCATGTTCGGGTCTTTGAGCATGTCCTCGGCCAGCTTGTTGACGATCGTCGCGTCGCTCATCGCGTTGCGGATGAGCGCCTCGTTGAGGATCGTCTGCCGCTGGTTAATGAGCGCCTGCTTGATCTGGTCGTGTATCTGGTCGTGCACGGTCGGGTCGTCGAGCGAGAGCTGCTTGTTCTCCGTCTGCCGGTTGGTCAGCTTGAAGATGCCCCAGCGCCCGTCGGGGAAGTGTATCGGCTCGGTGATGTCGCCGACCTTCATCGTGCCGAACTTGGCAATCAAGTCCTGCGGGAAGCCCGCCTGCCTGAGCTTGTTCTCGTCGAAGAAGCCGAGGTCGCCGCCGTTGGCGTAGGATTGGTCTTCGCTGCTCGCGTGCGCGACGGTCGCGAAGTCGGCCCCGCCCGCCTTGAGTTGTGCGTAGAGGCGGTTGATCTTGGCCGTCGCCTCGGCGTCGCTCTTGGCATCGTCCTGCGAGCCTTCGCCGCTGCGGAGGTTGTCCGGCGTGTTGTCGCGCGGGTCGACGATGATGCTGGAGAGGGTGACGCCGCGCGGGTTTTTGAACTGCTCGCGGTTGTTGTTGTAGAAGTCGGTGATCTCCTGCTCGCGAATCTGGATGTTGCCGAAGAGCTTCTTCTGGAGGTTGCTAATGGCGAGGTCTTTGCGCGCCTCGTCGCGGAGCTGCTCCTCCTTCACCTCGTTATCGCTCAGAAACTTCTGCCACTCCTCGGCGGTCATCTGGCTCTTCTGGTTGTTGATGGCCGTCGTGACCTCGTCGTCGGTCGGGACGGTCTTCTCCTTCTCGGCGCGCAGGTAGACGGCCTCGCGCTGGATCAGGTTGTCGAGCGCCTGGAGGCGCGCCGCCGCGAGCTGGAGCGTCGGGAGCTGCTGTCCCTGCGTCTGCTGCTTGATGAGGCGGTCAACCTCTGTGAGCGTGATCTCCTTGCCGTTGACGGTGGCGGCCACGTCCGGCTTGCTCTGGGCCTTGCCGCCGCCGCACGCCGACAGGATGAAGGGAAGCGCCGCGACGAAGGCGACGACTGCTGCTACTTTGAAGGCTCTACGCACTTTGACTCTCCGCTCCTTAACTGAACTCTCGGAAGTTTCCGCCTTGACGAAGCCGCCAGCCGCTTTGAGACCTCAACTTGACGCTCGGCGAAACCGTTTGCTATAACTTTTTGTTTCCGACGTGCGCCGCCGACGCGTCTGTGTGATGCGACTCTCGCGCGGCCCGCGTTTTTTTAACGCCCGGAGGTTTTACATACGCAATGGCTAAACGATGCGAAGTCTGCGGCAAGGGGCCGCAGTTCGGCAACAACGTCTCGCACGCGAACAACCGCACGCGCCGCCGCTTCGACCCCAACCTTCAGTCCATACGCGTCCAGCGCCCGCAGGGCGGCACCGTCAGGATGAAGGTCTGTACGACCTGCATCAAGGCGGGCAAGGTCGCCAAGGCGGCTTAACTTAAAAGAACTTTTCAAACGACGCGGGCGGCGGGCGCTTCCCTCTTCGAAGGCGCTCCCGCCTTTCGTTTGTCCGCCAGCCCTCTCAAAAACCTGCTCACTCGCCCGCGAGCGCGACGACGTCAATCTCGACGCGCGCGTCGCGCGGCAGGCGTGCGGCCTGCACGGTCGAGCGCGCCGGCGGGTTCTCGCCGAAGAAACTTCCGTAGACCTCGTTCATCTCCGCGAAGTCGTTCATGTCGGCCAGAAAGACTGTCGTCTTGACGACGCGCTCCAGCCCCGTGCCCGCGGCTTCGAGAACCTTCGAGAGGTTGCGCAAGACCTGTCGGGTCTGCTCGGCGACGCCTCCCTCGACGAACTGACCCGTCGCCGGGTCGGTCGGAATCTGCCCCGACGCGAAGACCAGTCCGCCCGCGACGACGGCCTGCGAATACGGCCCGATGGCCTGCGGCGCGGCCTCCGTCCTGACAATCTGCTTCACGGTTTCGGTAACCTCTTTTCGCGGGGTCGTAAACAAATTGCAGATTCTAACAGAGCACCCCGCGTGCGGCAAACGCGGGAAGCTCGATAAGCTGTCAGTAGAGAGCCTTAACCCCTCTTAGATGACAAAAGCCGCAGCCACGAAGGGGCGAGATGTAAAAGCCTGGGGCAACGCCCCTGGACGCAGGCCGTGCGAGAAGCCGTAATCCCTGAAGGGGCGGAATATCTACGCGGCTATCCCGCCCTTTCAGGGCTTATCTTCCTTTTCTCGCTTGAGCACCAGGGGCGTTGCCCCCGGCTATCACATGACGCCCTTTCGGGGCTGGGGAAGCGGTTGAGTGCTGAACGCTGATAGCTTCACTCACGCCGCGCCGTGGACGCGCTCAACGTCGAGGACGCCGGGGACTTTGCGTATGGAGGACATGACCTTGTCGAGGTGTTTGAGGTCGAAGACTTCGACCGTGACCTCGATGCGTCCGCGGTTGTCCGGCTCGACCGAGGCGTTCGAGGCGCGGATGTTGGTCTTGATGTCCTTGATGGCGTTGGTCACGTCGGCGATCATGCCCGTCCGGTTCTCGGTGATGGCCAGGAGGCGCACCGCGTAGGCGGCCTCGCCCGCGCCCGCGTCGGCCCACTCGACCTCGACGACGCGTTCGGGGTTGACCATCAACTGCTGCACGTTCGTGCAACGGCGCGCGTGCACCGCGACGCCCTTGCCGCGCGTGATGTAGCCGATGATCTCCTCGCCGCGGACGGGGTTGCAGCAGCGCGCGCGCGTCACCAGCAGGTCGTCCACGCCGCGCACGACGATGGAGTCCTCGCCGAGGCGGATGAACTTCTTGACGGCCTGCACGCCGGCCGTCAGGCGGCCGCGCAGGGGGGATTCCTTCTTCTGCTCGAGCTCGGCGAACTTCTCGGGGCCGACGTACTTGGCGATGGCGTTGCGCGGCACGATCTTGCCGTAGCCGACGGCCGCCATCAGGTCGTCCACGCGCCCGTAGCCGTACTCGTTCGCGATGCGCTTCAAACTCCCGTCCGCGTCGGCCAGAACCTTCTTCGCCGAGAGGCTGAAGCGCGCCGCCTCCTTCTCGAAGAGCTTGCGCCCCAACTCGATACTTTCGGCGCGCTGCTGCTCGGCGACGGCG
>JALZHC010000660.1 GCA_030914105.1 Acidobacteriota bacterium | reverse complement strand
GCCTTCGTGTGGAGTTCGAGTGCGGCCTCCGTCGCGTCGGTTGATTCGACGGGGCTCGTCCGCGCCGTCGGCGTCGGGGCCGTGGACATTACCGCGAACACTCCCGACAACCGCGGCTCGAACGTCACAGGCCACGCCAGCCTGAACGTGCGCCTGCCGCTCGTCATCAACGAAATCCTCGCCGACGTTCCGCCGGACGACTCGAAGACCGCGGAGGTCGAAGGCGACGCCAACCGCGACGGCGTGCGCAGCTCGGACGACGATGAGTTCATCGAGCTGCTCAACGACTCGGACTCGCCCGTCGAACTCTCCGGCGTGCAAATCTCCGACGCCGGCAGCGTCCGCTTCAGCTTCCCCGCGCACACGACGCTCGAAGCCGGCAGGTCAGTCGTCATCTTCGGCGGCGGCTCGCCCGCGGCTGACGAACCAGCCTTCGGCGGCGCGCTCATCCTGAAGACAAGCTCGCTCAGCCTCAACGACACGGGCGATACTTTGACGGTCAGGCTCCCGCTCTCCGACGGCACGCTCGTCACGCTCGACGCGCTCACATACGGCGCGGCCGGGAGCGTGCCCGCCCCGAAAGATCAATCGCTGACGCGCTCGCCCGACGCCGGTGCGGGCGCAACGGGCGCGAACGCCGATACGGGCGCGACGGGCGCGGGCGAGACGGATACGGACGAGACGGGTACGGACGAGACGGGTTTCGAGTTCGTTCCACACAAGAACGCCGCGAATGCAGACGCTCGACCCTACTCGCCCGGCTCGCGCGCCGACGGCACGCCCTTCGGCTCGCACGCGCTCTCGCGCATCGAAGTCACGCCCGCCTCCGCCTCGCTCGACATCGGCGCGAGGCAGGAGTTCAGCGCCCGCGCCTTCTTCCGTGACGGCGGCGTCGAAGTCGAGCTTCCGCGCGTCTCCTTCGCCTGGTCTGCCGACGACGCGAAGAAGGCGACCCTCTCGCCTTCAAACGGACTCAAGACCACTGCAACCGCGCTCGCCTCCGGCACAGTCGCGCTCCGCGCACGCGCGGGCGGCATCGAAGGCAACGCGATACTCAACGTCAACCCGACGCCCACGCCTTCGCCTTCCCCTTCGCCCACGCCTTCGCCTCTGCCTTCGCCCTCACCCACTCCGACGCCCACGCCGAATCCAACTCCCTCTCCGACTCCGGGGCCGATGCCGACGCCTTCGACTACTCCGACTCCGACGCCCACGCCCATGCCGGGGCCGACGCCTCTGGTCGTCATCAGTCAGATTTACGGCGGCGGCGGGAACGCGGGCGCGACATACAAGAACGATTTCATAGAGCTTTTCAACCGCGGCGAGACGAACGCCGATCTTGCCGGATGGTCGGTTCAATATTCTTCCGCGACGGGGGCGACGTGGCAGGTCACTAGCCTCCCGGCAGTCTCGCTCGCGCCCGGCCAGTACTTCCTGATTCAGGAGGCTGCGGGCGCGGGCTGTTCAAGCTCGCCGTGCGGCTCGGACTTGCCGGCCCCGGACGCGGCTGGGAACATCTCGATGAGCGCCTCGGCGGGTAAAGTGGCACTCGTCAACACCGCGGTCACATTGAGCGGCAGTTGTCCGACGGGAACGCAGATGGTTGATTTCGTCGGCTACGGCTCGACGGTCAACTGCTTCGAGGGCAGCGGCCCTGCGCGCGCGCCGTCCAGCAATTCGACCTCCGCGCTTCGACAGCAAAACGGCTGCGACGACTCAGGCGACAACGCCTCCGACTTCCAGACGGGCGCGACTGCTCCGCGCAACACAGCCTCAACCTTCAACTCGTGCGCCGCCACACCAACCCCGACGCCGACACCTTCACCGACTCCTACTTCAACACCTTCTCCGACGCCGACGCCTTCACCCACCCCTACGCCGACACCAACTCTTTCACCAACGCCGACCGTGACGCCGACGCCGACTGCGACGCCCACTCCGACCCCTTCGCCGAGTCCGACGCCGACCACCTCGCCGACTCCAGGCCCGACGCCAAGTCCGACTCCAGGCCCGTCTCCTAATCCGAGTCCTACGCCCACCCCTTTCCCTGCTCCGTTCGCGTCTCTCGTCGTCAGTCAGGTTTACGGCGGCGGCGGGGCGACGACAGGCTCTCCGACTTACAAGAACGACTTTATCGAACTCTTTAACCGAGGCGCTTCTGCGGTCAACCTCGCCGGCTGGTCGGTTCAGTACGCCTCTGCGACGGGCATGGGCGCGTGGTCTGTCACGGCGGTCTGCCCCGTCGGCCCGTGCAGCGTCGCACCCGGCCAATATTTTCTAGTGCAGGAGGGCACTGCCACGGGCGCGCTCGGCGCAAACCTTCCGACGCCCGACGCGAGCGGCAACATCTCGATGTCGGCCAGTAGCGGCAAGGTCGCCGTCCTTAACAGCACGACGGCGCTGAGCGGCGCGTGCCCTTCGAGCGCGGCGATTATTGATCTGGTGGGCTACGGAGGCGCGAACTGTTCCGAGACGAAGCCGACCGTCGCGCTCGACAGCGCGCACGCGGCGCAGCGAAACGGCGCGGGGTGCACGGACACAGATGACAACTCAGCCGACTTCAACGCGGGCCAGCCCGACGCGCGCAACAGCGGCTCGCCCGCACACGCCTGCTCCGGTTCGTCGCCTCAATCCGAAGCCTCTCTGGATTTCAAGCGGGCGGTAAACTTCGACGGCGTGCAGGCAGGTGCTTATCTCCTCTTCGACCGACGCGGGCGTCTGCGCCGGAGACAACCCGACGACACGCAAAGGGAAACGGGAGACGGCCTCTTCACTTCGGAAGTGCCGCTCCCGCTTCTGTCCGACTCTTTTTCGTCTGAAGACTTCAGCGCACGACGCCCGCGAGAGGGCTTGAGGCGCTGGCGTAGAGGCGCTTGGGCATGCGGCCCGCGAGGTACGCGCGGCGTCCGGCCTCGACCGCGAGGCGCATGGCCGTAGCCATCTGCTCCGAGTCGCGCGCCTCTGCAATCGCGGTGTTCATCAGCACGCCGTCAGCGCCCAGCTCCAACGCGATGGCCGCGTCGCTCGCCGTGCCGACGCCCGCGTCAACGATGATGACGGCGTCGGGCAACTGCTCGCGCATGATCCGGAGGTTGGCGGGGTTCTGCACGCCGAGCCCCGAGCCGATGGGCGCGGCCAGCGGCATCACCGCCGCGCAGCCCGCGTCCAGCAGCTTCTTCGCCATGATGAGGTCGTCCGAGAAGTAGGGCAGC